>JBLMYH010000309.1:0-2974 GCA_050258175.1 Hyphomicrobiaceae bacterium | reverse complement strand
TGCCATTGAAGGTCACCCGTTTGGCTTCTCCGCCGCTGGCCGCCATGCGATAAATCTGCGGGCTGCCGCCGCGGTCCGAGGTGAAATATAGGGTTTGTCCGTCGCGGGTGAATACCGGCTCGGTGTCGATGTTGCCGCCCCGGGTCAGCCGGGTCAGCCCGCTGCCGTCTGCGTTGATCAGATAGATCTGCGAAGCGCCGTCGCGCGTCAGGACCACCGCCAGCCGCCGGCCGTCCGGTGCCCAGGCCGGGGCCGAGTTCGATCCCTTGAATGCCGCAACTCGGCGGCGCCGCCCGTCCTGCAGCGACTGCACGTACACGATCGGCTTTCTGTCCTCGAACGACACATACGCGATACGGGTGCCGTCAGGCGAGAATTTCGGCGAGATCACCGACTCGTTCGAGCGCATCACCGTGCGCGGGTTTTGCCCGTCCGCATCGGCCACCTCCAGCGCATAGCGACGGCCCTGCTTCTGTACGTAGGCGATACGGCTGCTAAACGCGCCGGGAATGCCGGTCAGCTTCGCGTAGATGAGGTCTGCAATCTGGTGTGCGGTGGCGCGCCACTGGCCAGGGGTAATGGTGTAGCTGTAGCCGGCAAGCTGGGTCTGCTTGAGCACGTCCAGCAGGTAAAAACGGACGACGAGGTGACCGCCGGGCTGCGCGGCCACCTGGCCGATCACCAGCGCGTCCGCGCCCTTGCCGCGCCAGATGCCGTAGTCGACCTGCGCGGGCATGACGGGCTGCTGAACGCCCCCGGTATCGACCAGCCTGAACTGGCCGCTGCGGTTGAGATCGTCCCCGACGATCTCGGTCAGCGCTGGGGCTGGCTGGCCAGCCGCCGCCTGGAACGGCACCATCGCCACGGCAATCTTGTTGGCCGCGCCGCCGATGACCTGGATTTCCATCGCGGCATGCGCGGAAAACGGCGCGCTGAGCAGGACCAGGCAAAACAGGGGAAACAGCAAAACGGCTCGCAGCATGGATCGGGACATCGGGTTCAAAGCTTTCTTGGTCGGGCAGTCTAGCATGGCTACGCATCCTGACTGCGCGTAGCCCCATTTCCAGGCCCAGTTGGGCTCACTCTTTGGGGCGATGAACGAAGGAAAGTTCCGGAACAAAGGCAGCGCGGGCATCGCGATCGCTCGGCAGCGGCAGCGGCGAAGACTTTTCGATGGCGCGCACCACCGCGTCGTCGTAGGCCGGATTGCCGCTGGACTGCGTCACCCGCACGCTCAGGACCTCGCCGGTGGGCAGCAGCTTCACCAGACAGCGCACCTGGGGGTTGCCCTTCAGGTTGTCGGGCAGGCGGGTATTCCCGCGCACCTTGGCGCTGATCTGGTCGCGGTACTGCCCCACGACGCTCGCCATCTCGGCCTGACGCTTGCTGGCTGCTGCCCGCGCTTCGGTCAACCGGGCGACACGCGCCTCGTTCGCCGCGGCCTCGGCCGCGACCTGCTGTTTCAGATCCTCGGCTTCCATCTGCCGCAGCAGCGCCTGCCGCTTCTGCTCGGCCACCTGTTTGTCGTGCGCCAAGCGAACAGCTTCAGCCTTGGCTTTTTCCTGAGCCCTGGCTTTTTCCTGAGCCCTGGCTTTTTCCTCAGCCCTGGCTTTTTCCTGAGCCTTGGCTTTTTCCTCGGCCGCCTCCAGGGCCTGGCGTTTTTTCAGGCGCTCGGCTTCGGCCTTCTTCTTTTCCAGCGCGATGTCGGGGGCCTTGGGCGGCGGCGCTTCCTTTTCCGCCGGCGGGGGAGCGGGCTGGACTTTCACCGGCTTGGGCGCTTTCACCGGTGGCGGCGGGCGGGGGTGAAGCGGTGGCGACGGCGTCTCCGGCAGCGTCTCCAACAGGTCGACCATCACCGCGGCAGGGCGGTGGATCTGCCATGACACGCCGAACACCAGCAGCAGGACAAACAGCACGTGTACCCCCAGCGCCAGCGCAGCCGCAAGGAGATTGGGGACGGGGCGGGAAGCGGGCGGAGCGTCTGCAGCGAAATTCATGGGGCCGGACGGGCGAGCAGGCCTATGCGCGTGATCCGGGCCTGTTGCAGGAGCGTCATCGTGTGCATCACCTCTTCGTAGCGGACGCTCTTGTCGGCCGCGATGACGACAGGCTGGTCTGGCGAAGTGCGGTGCAGCGCAGCAATTTCGTCGGCCAGCGCCGATTTCGCCACCACCCGTTCGTCATCACCAGCCGCTCGGTTGCGCAGCAGATATTCGCCCGATTCCCGGATGATGATTTCGAGCGGCCTCTGCGGTGCCTGCGATGTCTTGCCGACGCTCGGCAGTTCGACCTGGGCCGGGTTGATGAACGGCGCAGTCACCATGAAGATGACCAGCAGCACCAGCATCACGTCGATCATCGGCACGACGTTGATCTGGGCGACCTGCTTGCGGGTCCGCGCCATGGGTCAAGCCGCCTTCGAGGTCACCTGGCGCTGCAGGATGTTGGAGAACTCCTCCATGAAGCTTTCCATGCGGTTGGCCAGGCGGTCAATGTCGTGGGTGTAGCGGTTGTAGCCGACCACCGCGGGAATCGCCGCGAACAGGCCCATGGCGGTGGCGATCAGGGCTTCCGCGATGCCGGGGGCGACCTGCGCCAGCGTGGCCTGTGCGACGCTCGACAGCCCCATGAAGGCGATCATGATGCCCCACACCGTGCCGAACAGGCCGACGTAGGGCGAGACCGACCCGACCGTGGCCAGAAAGGCCAGGTGCGACTCGAGGCCGTCAAGTTCGCGCTGGTAGGTCGCACGCATGGCACGGCGTGTGCCGTCGATGATGACGTTGAGTGACTGCCCCCCCTGTGGCCGCAGCTTCATGAATTCGCGAAACCCGGCTTCGAAGATGCGCTCCATTTCGCCGGCCCCTTCGCGTTCGCCAGCCACCCGCTGATAGATGGCGTTCATGTCGCCGCCCCCCCAGAATTCGCGCTCGAAACGGTCGGTCACGTGCAGGGCGCGCTTGATGGCAAACAT
>JBLMYH010000308.1:0-9544 GCA_050258175.1 Hyphomicrobiaceae bacterium | reverse complement strand
AATTTCGTGGATGCGCGAGCGGAGTGGTGGGCCTATACCGACGGTGCCCCCGATCCGGTAAACCATGCGCTGGACCGGTTGCGGCCGCTGCTGCATGCCGATCTGGAGGGCGACCCGGTGGCCGCATTCTGGGCCGACGAGCTGATGGTGGCGCGGGTGAGGCGGGTCGGCCTTGCGCTGGAGAAAGGCACCGAAACAGAGCGCAAGAAGGGGTTGGCGATTCAGCAGGCACAGGCCAAGGCGGATTTCGACGCGCTGCGCAAGAGAATACTCAAGGCCGACGGCGGCCGGCTCGCGAGCAAGGCCACCAAGGGGCTGCTCGGCGCACTTGCATCCGAAGCGGACGCCTACCTGCGCGATTACGAAACGCTGGAAAACGCGCTGGAAAACGTCGCCCGGCACCAGACCGATCAGCGCATCTGGGCGCTCAACCGCCACGGCCTGCTGCTCGGGCATGCACTTCTTGCGGCCTATCAGGATGCCAAGGCGCAGCAGGGCGTGATCGATTTCGCTGACGCCGAATGGCTGGCCTGCCGCCTCCTGCAAAGCGAGGAACACGCGCCGGCATTAGCGCTGAAGCTGGATGCGCGCTACCGGCACCTGCTGCTCGACGAATTCCAGGATACCAACCCGCTGCAGTGGCAGGCGCTGTCGACCTGGCTGCTCGAAGCGCGCGGCGCCGACAGCGACATGACGGTGTTCATGGTGGGCGACCCCAAGCAGGCGATCTATCGCTTCCGCCGCGGTGAGGCACGGGTGTTCGACGCCGCGGCGGATTTTCTGCAGACCCATTTCGATGCGCCGCGCTTCAGCACCGACATGACACGCCGGCTGGCACCGGCGGTGGTGGCGGGCATCAACCCGGTGTTTGCCAACGTCGCCGGCTTCGCCGAACACACGCCTTCACCAGCCAATGCCGAGCGCCCGGGCGCGCTGCGCAGCCTGCCGGTGCAGGCAGAAAAAGCCGAAACATCCGCCGAGCACGGCCTGCGCAACCCGCTCACCACACCGCAGGCGGAAGCCGACGATCGGGCGGTGCACGAAGAAGCGCGTGTGTTTGCGCGCGTGTTGCGCGACGAAGTGCTGGGCCGCTGGGGCGTGGCCGATGGCGCGGCACCGCGCGCCGCACGGCCCGGCGACGTCATGGCGCTGGTGCGCAAACGTACCCATCTCAATCTGTACGAACGCGAACTGCAAAAGGCGCGCATTCCCTTTATCACCTCCCGCCGCGGTGGCCTGCTGCACGCGCTGGAAGCGCAGGACGTCGTTGCGCTGCTCGAAACCCTGCTGCTGCCGCACGCCGACCTCAGGCTGGCGCACGTGCTGAAGAGCCCGGTCTTCGGCTGCAGCGACGACGATCTGCTGCAGGTGTTCGCGCCCCTGTCGCCCCACGCAACGCGCGGCTGGGAGCGCCTCACCATGCTGGCGGGGCAGCCGGACTGCCCGCCGCCGCTCGCGCGCGCCGCGCAACTGCTGACCCGCTGGCGCAGCCACTGCGGCACCCTGCCGGTGCATGATCTGCTCGACCGCGTGTATTTCGAGGGCAACCTCGAAGCGCGCTACGCCGCCGCCGTGCCCGAGGCCATGCGGCCGCAAGTTGCCGCCAACTTGCGCGCCTTCATGCAGCTGGCGCTGACGCAGGATGCGGGGCGCTATCCAACGCTGGCCGGCTTCATCCGCGAACTCGCCAGCCTGATCGACGACGCCGACGCCGCGCCCGGTGAAGGCCTGGCCGCCGACGGCGAAGACGCGGTGCGCCTGCTGACCATACACGGTGCCAAGGGGCTGGAAGCGCCGATCGTCTGGCTGCTGGGCGGCAGCGATCATCAGAAGGGAGCGAGTTACGGCGTGCTGGCGCCGTGGCCGCCCGAGGCCGCACGGCCCGTGCATTTCTCGCTGTTCGGCAGGCACGATGCACACGGTGCGGGACGCCAGCCCTGGTTCGAGGAAGAAACGGCGTTGGCGCAGCGCGAATCCGACAACCTGCTGTACGTGGCGCTCACCCGCGCCGAGCAGGCACTGATCGTCAGCGGCGACGCCGCAAAAAACGCCTGGCTGCAACGCGTCGATGCCGCCTGGCAGGGCATGGGCCTGCCGTCCAATCTGCCGCCCGCCGTCGCCCGGCAGACGGCGAGCGCCGTACCTCCGGCCCGCATCGACGCCCCGGCGGTCGGGCAGCGCGTCGCGGCGCCCGCCGCGAATCCGGCCGCGGCAAGCGGCGAACTCTTCCATGCCTGTCTGGAGCGCCTGGCGCCGCCCGGCAGTTCGGTTGATCCGGCGGCGCTGGCGGCGCGCCTGGGGCTGGAAGCCGAGCTGGAAGCCACCGAGGCCGCCGCCCGCACCCTGTTGGCGCAGCCGCGCCTGGCCCGTTTCTTCGACCCCGGGCAGTATCGCCGCGCGCACAACGAACTGGCGCTGCTCGATGGCAGCGGGCGACTGCAGCGGCTGGACCGCGTGGTGGAATGCGACGATGGCGTGTGGCTCCTCGACTACAAGACCGGCGACGACAGCCGCAACCTGTCCGACGCCCAGCTGACCGAGCGCCACCGTGCGCAGCTGGCGGGATACCGTTCCCTGCTCGCGGGGCTGTTCCCCGACAGGCCGATCCATGCTGCGCTGCTGCTGGCCGACGGCCGGTTGATTGATCTGGAGACCTGACGTGTTCGACAAGCCGTTTTCCGACTCCTGCGTACAAAACCGCGAACCCATCCTCGCGGTGCTGCGCAAAGTGTTCGCCGACCGCAGCCAGGTGCTCGAAATCGGCAGCGGCACCGGCCAGCATGCGGTGTATTTCGCGGCCGAACTACCGCATCTGCGCTGGCAGACCGCCGACGTCCCCGAGCACCACGCGGGCATCCAGTTATGGCTTGCCGAGGCGAAACTGACCAACGTGTTGCCGCCGTTGGCGCTCGACGTCAACGACACGGCCTGGCGCAGCCATCGTTACGACGCGGTGTTTTCGGCGAACACGCTCCACATCATGAGTTGGCCCGAAGTCGAGGAATTTTTCGCCGGCGTGGGCGAGGTCCTGCAAGCCGGCGGCATCCTGGCCGTATACGGCCCGTTCAACTACGGCGGCCGCTACACGTCGGAGAGCAATGCGCGGTTCGACGCGTGGCTGAAGGCGCGCGACCCCGCTTCGGGCGTGCGCGATTTCGAGGCAGTAGATGCACTGGCGCGCGCGCGGAGGCTGATTCTGCAAGACGACATCGCGATGCCGGCAAACAACCGCATGCTGGTGTGGCGCATGACCTAGGACGAATCTACCCCAACACCCGCTTTGCCTTGCGGAGGGCTTTGCTATAACAAAACCATCATGAAGTTGGGGAGCGCACATGCGCATTGCCGAATTGATCCAGCGCTGGGGCCAGGAGGGCCATGCGCGCGCGGACGTGCGCAGCTACACGGTTCATTTGCCGTTGCGTGAAGCTGCCCGCATCGAAGCGCTGCGCGTGATGTATCCCGGCCGCAGCGATTCCCAACTGATGGCCGACCTGATCCGCGCCGCCCTCGATGAGCTGGAAGTCGCCATGCCCTACGTTCCCGGCAACCGGATCATCGCCGAAGACGACTATGGCGATCCGATCTATGAAGACCTCGGCCCCACCCCGAAGTTCTACTCGCTGTCGCACGAAATCCTGCGCAAGCTGGCTACCCCTATAGACAAATAGGCTGTCGAATTAATTTACAGGTCACGCCGCGCCGCGTGGCGGAAACCACGTACCGCTTTGTTTTTCATGATGTTTATTTTCTGGCACAACGATTGCTGTGGTCTTCCATACAGACACTCCAAACTGCAGACATCATGTACCTGGGCCCGGCTTTCATTTTTGCAGCATTTGCCAGTCTGTTCTACGTTCCTGGCTTTCTGGATACGCCCCTGGGGACGCTCACGTCACGCCAGCTCATCTCGGAATTGCTGTTTTTAATATTTGCCCTGATCGCGCTGGCCTCGTTGGCACGTTCAATCGAGCTCGATCCGGTGTGGCCGTGGCGCCCCGGATTCCGCCGCCTGATGAACACGCTGCTGGGTCGCGCACAGTAAATCTCGCCGTCTATTTGCCGCGGGCCCGGCATAAAATAGCGGATTTCCGTCCTGCCTAGCCGCCATGCCCGTCAAGCTTTCCGCCCCCGACCCCGCCTCCCTGCTGCCCGTTGCCGGCGTCCGCCTCGGCATCGCCTCCGCCGGCATCAAGAAACCGGGGCGGCGCGACATCACCCTGGTCGAGCTCGCTGCCGGCAGCCAGGTCGCCGGCGTGTTCACGCAAAACCGCTTCTGCGCCGCACCGGTCACGCTGTGCAGGCAGCATCTGGCACAAGGCAACATTCGCGCGCTGGTGATCAACACCGGCAACGCCAACGCCGGCACCGGCGAGGAGGGCCTCGTCCGCGCGCGCCAGACCTGCGAAGCGGTGGCGCAACTGATGGGATGCACGGCAGAAAACGTGCTGCCGTTTTCCACCGGGGTGATCCTGGAGCCGCTGCCGGTCGACAAGATCCTGCCGGCGCTCCCGGCCGCGCAGGCCGATCTTGCGCCCCGTCACTGGAGCGAGGCGGCGCATGCGATCATGACCACCGACATCGTCGCCAAGGGCGTCTCGCGCCAGGTATCGATCGGTGGCAAGACGGTAACGGTCACTGGCATCGCCAAGGGTTCCGGCATGATCCATCCCAACATGGCGACCATGCTGGGCTTTGTTGCGACCGATGCGGCGATTGCGCCCGCCCTGATGCCGCAACTGGTGAAGGAGGTCGCCGATGTCTCGTTCAACTGCGTCACCGTCGATGGCGACACTTCGACCAACGACAGCTTCATCCTGATTGCCACTGGCCAGGCCGGCAACGCCGCAATCGGCGATGCGGCAGGTGCCGAGTATGCTGCGCTGAAAACGGCGCTGAGCGAGGCGTCCATCGAACTGGCACAGGCGATGGCCCGCGACGGCGAGGGCGCAACCAAGTTCATCACGGTGGCGGTCGAAGGCGGGCGCGACCATGCCGAATGCAAGCAGGTCGCCTATGCCATCGCACGCTCGCCCCTGGTCAAGACCGCCTTCTTCGCCAGCGATCCCAACCTCGGCCGCATTCTCGCGGCGATCGGCTACGCCGGCGTCGCCGACCTCGACGTCAGCGCGCTGCAGGTGTATCTGGGCGACGTGCTGGTGGCCGAGAAGGGCGGCCGCGCGGCAAGCTACACCGAGGCCCAGGGTGCCGCGGTGATGCAGGCGTCCGACATCACGGTGCGCGTCGTGCTCAATCGCGGCCAGGTGGATGCCACCGTGTGGACCTGCGATTTCTCCTACGATTACGTGAAGATCAACGCGGAGTACCGTACCTGATGCCATGAGCGTGCGGCGCCGAGCAGGCCGCCTGTCTGCGGAGTCCGGTGCAATCAACCTCCGTCGACGCGGCCCAGCACCCCGTCCATCGGCGGCCGTGGCGCCGCGCTCATCGGGCCATTTGGGTCGGCAGATTCTTTGGCGTCAAGTCGAGATAGGGCGTCGCGATTGGCCCGCCCGGTGGCACGTAGGCCGGTACCGGCTGGCCTTTTGCGCCGAGGCTGCGCACATAGCGATAGATCGCTCTGAGGTCGGCGTCGCTCATGGCGCGCAGCGAAGGGGCCGGCATCGGCGGGCGCATCGGCCGGCGCGCCTGCATGAGCCAGGCTTCCTCGTCAATCTGCTGGACCAGGAGGCGCAGATTGACGGGGTAGGTCGTGCCCCACGGCCCGTGCCAGCCCATCGAGTCGCCGGTGAGCCATTCGGTCTCCGGCACCTGGCCATCTTTCTGCGCGTAGCCGGGAGTATGGCAATCGTTGCACCCCGAGGTCTGGACCAGATAGCGGCCATGGCGGATCTCGGCGGTGTCACCCTGGGCCCAGGCAATGGCGGGAATCAGGCCCGCAAGCAGCGCTGCCGTGATTTTTCTGAACGTGCTCATGTTCTCTCCTTCCTCGCGACGGGCGCACCTGCACCCGAACGACCAAGAACGTGTGCCGACCGCCGATCGCGCATTGATTAAGTCTATGCTAGCGGAAACCGAAATTTTTCCTAAGGCAGCAGCTAGAATTTGCGCATGACCGATCTCGCCGCCCTCCTTCCCCGCATCGAACGCCTGCTCGACCGCCTCGACAGCGCTGCCGTACCGCGTGGCCTTGACTGGAAGGCCGTCCGTGCCGCGCGCTGGGCCGCGCAGACGGCTAGTCTCAAGCCCATCCTGCACCCGCAGCGGGTGGCGCTGAAGGATCTGCTGGCAATCGACGAGCAGAAGCAGCGCGTCGACGCCAACACCCGCCAGTTCGTCGCCGGCAAGCCTGCCAACAACGTCCTGCTGACCGGCGCACGCGGCTGCGGAAAATCCTCGCTGGTGAAGGCGGTGCACGCCAAATTCGCATCCAAGGGCCTGCGCCTGATCGAGGTGGACAAGGCCGGCTTGCCGCACCTGCCCGATCTGTTCGACCTGCTGGCCGATGCCGATTACCGTTTCATCGTCTTCATCGACGATCTCAGCTTTGCCGAGCACGAACCCGGTTACGCCAGTCTCAAGGCCGCGCTCGACGGCTCGCTGGCGGGTCCGTCGGACAACGTGCTGATCTACGCTACCAGCAATCGCCGCCACCTGATGCCGGAATACATGGCGGAGAACCTGGAAACCCGGCACCTTGGCGGCGAAGTGCATCCGGGCGAGGCGACCGAGGAGAAGGTCTCACTGTCCGATCGCTTCGGACTGTGGGTGCCGTTTCATGGCATGGATCAGAACACCTATCTCGCCATCGCGCGCCACTGGGCCGCGACCCTGGGCGCACCTGCGAACGAAGACTTCGAACGTGCCGCGCTGCAATGGTCGCTCGGGCGCGGCGCACGCAACGGCCGTGTGGCCTGGCAATTCGCCCGCGACTGGGCGGGAAGAAAATGAACGACATGCCGCGCGGGTCTGCCGATGAGTGAAACGCCCATCACCGAAGTCGCGGTGGCGGTGCTCACCCAGCCTGATGGCCGCGTACTACTGGCGCAGCGACCGGCCGGTAAGCCCTATGCGGGGTACTGGGAATTCCCCGGCGGCAAGGTTGAGCCTGGCGAATTGCTGGGCGCCGCGCTGGCGCGCGAACTGCACGAGGAACTGGGGATCGTCGTCGCGCGCGCCTGCCGCTGGATCACACGCGTATTCGAGTATCCCCATGCCAGCGTGCGGCTGAATTTTTTCCGCGTGTTCGAATGGCAGGGCACGCCGCATCCGCACGAGGGGCAGATCTTTTCCTGGCAGCGCCCCGAGGCGGTCGAAGTGACGCCGCTGTTGCCCGCCAATTTCCCGATCGTGAAGGCGCTTTCTCTGCCCCCGGTGCTCGGGATCTCGCACGCCGAGTCGCTTGGCGTGGACAGCTTCCTGGCACGCCTGGACGTGGCGCTCGCCAATGGCCTGCGCCTGATCCAGCTGCGCGACAAGACGCTGCCGGACGAGGCGCGCCTGCACCTCGCGCGCGAGGCGGTGCGCCGCGCCCATCTGCATGGCGCGCGCGTTCTGGTCAACGGCCCGCTGGAACTGGCGCGCGCCGCGGGTGCCGACGGCGTGCATCTCGACTCGTCCGCTGCCGCCCAGCTGACGTCACGCCCCGATTGCGAGTGGGTGGGCGCCTCGTGCCACGACGCCGCCGAACTCGCGCACGCCGCCGCGCTCGGCGCCGACTTTGCACTGCTGTCGCCGGTCCTGCCCACGCTGACCCATCCGGGCGCCGTCACCCTGGGCTGGCCGCGTTTCTCCGCGCTTGCCGCCGCCAGCCCGATTCCGGTGTATGGCCTGGGGGGACTGGGGCACGACGACGTAGCGCTGGCGCAGTCGCACGGCGCGCACGGCGTGGCACTGCTGCGCGGAGCGTGGACGTGAGGCGGGTGCTGCTACCGCTGCTGCTGGCAGCTGCCCTGGCGGCGATCGCGCTAGCCGGCTACTGGCTGAATCGCCCGGCCGCGGCGCAGACAGTCGCGTGCGTCGACCCGACGGCAGGCTGCAGCTTCAAGCATGGCGGCACAACAGTGCTGGTGCATTTCTCAGCCCGTCCGACGCCGTTGAAAGCGTTCGAACTCAAGGTCGGCGCAGCGGGGGCGACCCGGGTCAGCGCCGAATTCCAGATGAACGGCATGGAAATGGGCTTCAACCGCTATGACCTGCGCCCCGCCGGAAACGACGCGTTCGAGTCGAGCGTGACGCTGCCGGTGTGCGTCAGCGGTCGGCGCGACTGGACGCTGTACCTCACGGTCGACGGGACCCGTTATGCGCTGCCCTTCAGCACGCAATGATATCTTCCGTATATAACCAAACCGTCACAGTGCGAAGCCTATAATTATCAAGGAAAACTGGAAAGGTCGAGACAATGCCTACTGAACACACCTACAAGCAGTTTGACGCCGAACTGGAAGCCGTGCGCGCCAACGTGCTGAAAATGGGTGGCCTGGTCGAAGAACAGATCACGAACGCCATCGAGGCACTCGTGCAGGGCAACATGGAGCTGGCCGATCAGGTGGATGCCAACGACCACAACGTCAATGCGCTGGAAGTGGCCATCGACGAGGACTGCACGCACATCATCGCGCGCCGCCAGCCGACGGCCTCCGACCTGCGCATGGTCATGATGGTGGTCAAGACCATCACGGATCTGGAGCGCATCGGCGACGAGGCGGCGAAGATCGCACGCATGGCACGGCTGATCCACCAGGCCGAGCGCATCAGCCTGCCGCGATTCTCCGAAGTCAAATACATGGCCGACCTGGTGCTCGACATGCTGCGCAAGGCACTCGACGGCTTCGCCCGGCTCGACGCCACCAAGGCGGTGGAGATCGCGCGCCAGGACCAGGCAGTGGACGAGGAATTCCGCCTCAACCTGCGCCATCTGATCACCTTCATGATGGAAGATCCGCGCACCATTTCGGTCTTCATCGACATCCTGTTCGTCACCAAGGCGATCGAGCGCATGGGCGACCATGCCAAGAACATGTCGGAATACGTGGTCTACATGGTGAAAGGCAAGGACGTGCGCCACACCTCGCTGGAAGAGATCGAGAAGGAAGTGCTCTAGGCGCGCCCGCCGCACCGGAAAGCAAAATGCAAAACGGGCGCCGCGGCGCCCGTTTTGCTGCACGACGAGCCCTGATTACTTGCTGGGCGGCACGTAACCGGCCGCGGCATCGACATTGCCGCCGCCGAAGAAGTAGCGCTCCATCTGTTCCATCAGATAACTGCGTGCCTGCGGGTCGGCCAGGTTGAGGCGATTTTCATTGATCAGCATGGTCTGGTGGCGTTGCCAGCCGCTCCAGGCTTCCTTCGACACGTTCTCGAAAATCTTCTTGCCCAACTCGCCAGGCACCGGCTGGAAGGCCAGACCTTCAGCTTCGCGCCCGAGCTTCACACAGTTCACCATCCGCGTCATTTGCTGCTCCTGAAAGATTCAATCATCAGATTTTAACCCAAGCTGCTTTTCGATTCGTCGCGCAAACACACCCATTTCCTTGGCAGCCTGTTTGTCGCCACGCGCCTCCGCCACTGCGATCCCCTGCTG
>JBLMYH010000307.1:0-3110 GCA_050258175.1 Hyphomicrobiaceae bacterium | reverse complement strand
GGATGCTCGGCCTTGAGTTTGTCGATCCACCAGTCGGGATGCGACCAGCGCGCGGACTGCTGGGCTTCGGCGATGCGGTCCAGTTCGGCGCGGCGCCGCTGGAAATTGCGCAGCACCGCATTGGCCAGTCCGCGCCGCCAGCCCTGGCCTGCCGCGGTGACGGCGTTGTGCACCACGGCATGGGCCGGCGCGCGCGTATAGGCCAGCTGATACAGCGCCACGCGCAGCAGCCAGCCCAGCTGCGGATCGGTCAGGGGACGTTCGAGCAGCGCCGTCAGCCAGGCGTCGAGGCGGCCCAGTTGGCGCAGGCTGCCGTACACGATGTCCTGCAGTCCGCCGCGCTCGCCGGGCGTGTGCAGTTGTTGCAGTCCTTGCGGCAAGGCCTGATGCAGGGCCGTCCCGGCAAGCACCGCTTCGAGCACGCTGGCCGCCAGCTTCTGCAGCTTACGCATGAAGGGAAAGGCCGGGGGGCGTCTGCTGAGTCATCGGAGAGTATGCCGCTGCTGGAAGCGGCGGATGATAGCAGGCAGCCGGGTCACGGCGTACGCGTCATCTGCAGCAGCCGCGCGACGCGCTCCTCGGTGGCGGGATGCGTGGAAAACAGCCCGGCCAGCCCACCCCCGGAAAGCGGATTGATGATCATCATCTGCGCCGTCTCCGGATGGGCCTCCGCCGTCGGCAACGGCAGACCCCTGGCGTAGGCCTCGATCTTCTGCAATGCGCTGGCGAGCGCCTGCGGATCACCCGAGATTTCGGCGCCGCCGGCGTCGGCGCCGAATTCGCGGGCGCGCGAAATCGCCATCTGGATCAGCATCGCCGCAATCGGCGCGATGATCATGATGGCAATCGCCACCAGGGGATTGGCCGAACGCCCTTCGCTGTCGCGACCGCCGAACAGCATGCCGAAGTTGGCCAGCGCCGAGATCGCGCCGGCGATCGACGCCGAGACAGTGGAAATCAGCGTGTCGCGGTTTTTCACGTGGGTCAGTTCGTGCGCCATGACCCCGCGCAGTTCGCGCTCGGTCAGCAACTGCATGATGCCGGTGGTGGCCGCGACAGCCGCGTGCTCCGGGCTGCGGCCGGTGGCAAAGGCGTTAGGCTGCGCCTCGTCGATGACGTACACGCGCGGCATCGGCAATCCGGCACGCGCGGCCAGCCCCTGCACCAACGTGTAGAAATGTCCGCCGCTGCCGGCATCCACTTCCCGCGCGTGGTACATGGAAAGCACCATCCTGTCGGAATTCCAGTAGGCGAACAGGTTCATGCCGGCGCCGAACAGCAGTGCGATCAGCATCCCTTGGGCGCCGCCGATGGCTGCGCCGATGGCACCGAACAGCGCGATGATCCCGGCAAACAGAATGGAGGTCTTGACCCAGTTACCGAACATATAAGGCTCCTAGCAGTCGCCCGCGGGCGCGTCGACGGTCTTTAAGATGGGGTTAGACCGGCCCGGTTTCAATGACCGAGCCGCACGCCCGACGACAGTGGCCGCCCGGCGAGAAACGCGGCTGCGCCCATCCGCTTGCTGCCCGCCGGCTGGATCTCCTGCAGGGCCAGCGCGCCGCTACCGCAGGCGACGACCAACTGGTCCGCCTCGGCACGCAGGACCTCGCCCGGCGCTCCGGCGTCGGGCGCGACCTGCGCCGCCCAAATTTTCAGCGGCGCACCGTCCAGCAAGGTCCACGCGCCGGGCACCGGATTGTAGGCACGCACGGCGCGCGCCAGCTGGTCGGCGGGCCGGTCCCAGTCCAGCTGCGCCTCGTCCTTGCTGAGCTTGGCCGCATAGGTGGCCTGCGCCTCGTCCTGCGCCACCGGGACCAGCGCAGGGTAATTCGCCAGTGCCGCGACGATGGCAGTCGCACCGGCCGCGGCCAGCACGTCGTGCAGGCTGGCGGCCGTGTCGTCGACGCGGATCGGCACCACGGTTTTCGACAGCATCGCCCCGGTATCGAGCCCGGCATCCATCTGCATGATGGTAACGCCGGTTTCCGCGTCGCCTGCCAGGATCGCGCGCTGGATCGGCGCGGCGCCGCGCCAGCGCGGCAGCAACGAGGCATGAATGTTGAGACAGCCGAAGCGCGGCAGATCGAGCACGACTTGCGGCAGGATCAGGCCATACGCCGCAACCACCATAACGTCCGCATCCGCCATGCGCAGTTCGGCCTGCGCCTCTGGGGTCTTAAGGCTGTTGGGCTGGTAGACGGGAAAACCGCGGGCCAATGCTGCCTGCTTGACCGCGCTGGGGCTCAGCTTCATGCCGCGCCCGGCCGGGCGGTCGGGCTGGGTCAGTACCAGGGCGATGTCGTGCCCCGCATCCGCCAGGGCATTGAGGGCCGCAGCGGCAAACGGCGGCGTGCCGGCAAAAATAATGCGCACAGGACGGCTCAGAGCGATGCGTGCTGCGGCGCGGGGTCGGGCCGGTGTTCGCGCGCCTGCTTCAGCAACTTGCTCTTGATGCGGTTGCGCTTGAGGCTGGACAGGTAGTCGACGAAGACCTTGCCCTTCAAGTGGTCGAGTTCGTGCTGGATGCACACCGCCAGTAGGCCATCGGCGTCGAGCTGGAACGGCTTGCCGTCGCGGTCGAGCGCACGCACGGTGACGCATTCGGCACGCGTCACTTTATCGTAGATGCCAGGCACCGACAGGCAACCTTCCTCGCTTTCCTCGGTTCCCGACTGGGCGACGATTTCGGGATTGATGAACACGCGCAGCTCGTCGTGGGTTTCGGAGATGTCGATGACGACCACGCGCTCATGCACGTTGACCTGGGTGGCGGCCAGCCCGATGCCGGGCGCCGCGTACATCGTTTCGGCCATGTCGTCGACCAGCTTGCGGATGCGATCGTCCACCTCCTTCACCGGCTTGGCGACGGTGTGCAGGCGCGCATCGGGGTAATGCAAAATGTCGAGTCTGGCCATAAAAAGTTTAAGAATGAATGAGCTGCGCCTGCACTTTGATGCAGAATCTGCGTTTAATTGCGCAGCGACTCTAAATATAAGGCGGCCGATAGCCGTAAGCTAAGCGCACAGTATATTTTCAACGCAGAAAATTAGACAAGGTCTAAATGGAGGGTTCCCCGTGCGTCAACTCGTAGTTTCTCTCGCCCTGCT
>JBLMYH010000306.1:0-6955 GCA_050258175.1 Hyphomicrobiaceae bacterium | reverse complement strand
ACGACATCCAATCCGGCGGCGGACCGCAGATCGGGCTATTGAACGCGATCGTGGTGGGGCTGGGGGGACAACCGATCGCGTGGCTCAGCAATCCGTTGATCAACAACTTCTCGCTGATGCTGGTCGGCGAGCGGAGTGAGGTTGACCGCTGCCACCAGGAAATCGGTCGGGATCAGGCGCGTGCCCTGATGCACCAGTTCAAAGAAGGCATGCTGGCCGTTGGTGCCGGGCGCACCCCATACGATGGGACCTGTGTTGTAGTTCACCAGCTTGTTGGCGCGGTTGACGTTCTTGCCGTTCGATTCCATATCGAGCTGCTGCAGGAACGGCACCAGCAGGCGCAGGCGCTGGTCGTAGGGGAACACGCCGTAGGTGTCGGTGCCCCAAAAGTTCGCATACCAGATGCCGAGCATGCCGAGGATCACCGGCATGTTGGCTTCCAGCGGCGCTTCCTTGAAGTGGACGTCCATGGCGTGGGCACCCGCCAGCAGTGCCTGGAAATTGCCCCAGCCGATCTGCAGCGCGATCGACAGGCCGATCGCCGACCACAGTGAATAGCGGCCACCGACCCAGTCCCAGAAGATGAACATGTTCTCCGGGTCGATGCCGAAGGCTTCGACCGCCTGGGCGTTGGTCGACAGGGCCACGAAATGGCGCGCGACCGCAGCCGGCGCGCGCAGCGCGGCCAGCAGCCAGGCCTTGGCCGAATTGGCATTGGCCAGCGTTTCCAGCGTCGTGAAGGTTTTCGAGGCGACGATGAACAGCGTGGTTTCGGCATCGAGTTGCTTCAGCGTGCCGGCCAGGTGCGCCGGGTCGAGGTTGGAGACGAAGTGCACCCGCACGTTCTCCACCGCGTAATGGTCGAGCGCGTGACACACCATCGCCGGCCCCAGATCGGAGCCGCCGATGCCGATGTTCACCACGTCGCGGATCGGCTTACCGGTGTGGCCACGCCAGCTGCCGTTGTGGATCGACTCGACAAAGCGTTGCATGCGGTTAAGCACCTTTGCCACTTCGCGCTCGACATCGACGCCTTCCACCACCAGCGGCGGACGCGTCGGCGCGCGCAGGGCAGTGTGCAGCACAGCACGCTGCTCGGTAAAGTTGATGCGCTCGCCCTTGCACATCGCATTGCGCATGGCCTCCAGCTCGGACTCGCGTGCGAGTTGCATCAACAGGCCCATGGTGTCGGGGGTGACACGATTCTTCGAATAGTCGAGGAGCAGGTTGCCGCAGCGCAGCGACAACTGGTCGAAACGGGTGGCTTCCTCGCGGAATGCGGCGCGCATATCGAAGGTGCGCATGGCCTTGAAGTGCTGTTCCAGATCCTTCCAGGCGGGCAAGTGTTTAAGCGGTTTCATGGGCGTGCGATGTGTGGGGCGGACTTCGAAGGTATCATAAGCAGGCGGCGCGGGAGCCGGTCAGGCACTGGCGCGGCGCTTTCTTCGACGGAGATGGATGAGACAGCATGGTCACCGTGACACAAAACAAACTCGTATACATTACCTATTCCATCCTTGATTCGCGCGGCATGGTCGTCGAACAGCATGATATTCCGGTGGGCTATGTGCAGGGCGCCAACAGCGGCATCCTGCCCGCGATCGAATCGGCGGTGGCGGGCCGCAAGATCGGCGACCGTGTCGAAATCGCCCTGTCGCCCGAAGAGGGATACGGGCTGCGCGACGAGAGTCTGGTGTTCGTGGACGACATCGAAAACGTGCCGCCGGAATTCCGGCGCGTCGGCGCTGAAGTCATGTTCGAGAACGAGTCGGGCGAAACGAAAGTCTTTTACGTCACCTCGATCGAGGACGGCAGGCTCACCCTCGACGGCAACCCCTCGCTGGCCGGACAGAACGTGACCTGCCTGGTGAACGTGATGGACATCCGTGAGGCGACGCCAGAGGAGATCCGTAACGGGCGGCCGCTCGACGTGCAAACCGGAACGGTTCATTAAGCCGGCCACAGATCGCTGACGAAAAAAAGCCGGGAAAACTCCCGGCTTTTTTGGGGCATCTCCGTTTACTTGGCGGGGCAGGCCTTGTCGCCGGGGATCTTGCCCGGCAGCCGCAGGAAGGCCTCGAACGGGCCCATCACGCTCATGGCTTCCATTTTCGGGCCGGTGAACTTGAGGCGGCCGAAGAACATGGCTTTCATCGGGCCGTATTCACCCGCACCCATTTCGTCCCAGCGGTCGGTGGTGGCGTGCATCGTGTAGTCAACGTTATAGTCCATTTTGGAAGTCCGCACGGCGCCGCCGTACACGCACATGGCCTTGCCTTCCTTGGGAACGATCTTCAGCTCGGTCTGGGTAGCTTCGCCACACTCGGTGCGATACAGATGAATGATCTTGTAGCCGCGGCCGGCGTCGTTCTTGATCCATTTGTCGCCCAGGCCGTCGGTCAGCGCGGCGTCCTTGTTCCAGGCGTCGCAAGCCTGTGCAGTCCATTCGGCAGACATCATGGCCGGCGCGGCATGGGCGGCGGTGGCGAATACGGCCAGGGCAGCCAGCGCGATCGAAGCATGTTTCATGGGTACCTCCTCCTTTTGAATATTGGGGTTACAGCTTGACTGGGGGTGCAGCTTGTCTTTTTTACGAAGAAACACATTCTCCGAGGCTGCACGGTAATCATGGTGTACGGGCTTGTCAATGAGCAGACGCCTTTTTATGCGGCTCTGGCGCCGGATGCTCGCGGCTGGCCGGCAGACGATCGCCCCTGCCGGCCAGTCGCATGCGGGAAGCTTATTTAGGGGGCGGGGAAGAGGCTTTTCTCGACCAGCTGGATACGCAGGTCGAGACGAGCCAATTCGGCGGTATTGCCCTGGGCAGCAGCCTGTTTTTGCTGAAGCTTGAGGTAGGTCAGCAGAGGCTGGCGCCAGCCTTGCGACGAGGCGGTTTCCGTTGCGATTGCCAGGGTTGTGGCATCGGCTTCCTTGTTCATGACCAGCAAACTCGCGTCAAGCAGGCGCGCCAGCGGGTCGTCGATCTTGTCGAGCAGTTCGCGTCGCTTGTTGGCCGCCACACGCAACAGCTCCTGATGCTGGCGCGGCAGCAAAGAGGCGTCGAGCCCGTCCCAGCGCAAGGTCAGGAACCGGTAGTAGGCCTGGTCTGCCGCGTTCGGGGCGATTCGGGCCAGGTCGGCATATTCCGTGCAGGCGTCGTCGATCAGCATGGCGCGGCGGGTGGCGCAGCGTACCAGCCACAGGCGGGCGGTCTCGGCGACACGACCGGCGCCGCCGGTGGCGGCGACGGCCTGCCGGAAATAACGTTCGGCTAGCGTGTTTTCGCCGAGCAAGGCATGTTTCTGATAGCGCTCGATGAAGTCGGCTGAGTTGGTCTTCCAGTCGGGCGGCGGCGGTCCGCCACTGCCACAGGCAGTGAGCAAGACAAGGAAGGCCAGCGCGAGCGGCGCTTTCATGGCAGTTTCACCTCGGGGTTGCGGGCAAACGGCCACTTCCTGTTGATTTCGTTGACCAGGTCATTGGCCTTGCGTACCGCATCGTCGATCTCGGCACGCAGTTGAGCGAGATTTTGCGTGCTCTCGTTGACGTTGGCGGAAATCTCCACGGCGTTCGTCATCATGGCATCGGCTTTTTTCAGGCTCGACTGCGCATCGTTCAGCATCAGCCGTATCTGGGCCAGGGATTCCCGCGTCTGCGCGGCTACGCCTTTTTCGGCAAACAGCCATTGATCCGCCTTCGCAGCAATGCCGTCGAGTTTGGTCATGAGGGCGCGGGTCTTGTCGAGCGAATCGGTCAACGCACGGGCTTTTTCCGGGCTGCCCAGCACGCCTTCGAGCATGCCGTATTCACCAGTCATGCGCCCGGTCACCGTCTTGACGTTGGCTAGCGTGGCGTTGATATCGCCGTCCTTGCGGGTGAGATATTCGACGTTGGCGAGGATGGTCTTGAACTGTTCGACCAAGGCCGGGATCTCCTTGCTGATATCGGAGCTGAGCAGCAGCATGGTGGCATTGTCGGGAAGCGCGGGCGCTTTGAGGTCCGGGGAGTCGACTCGGATCTTGGCGCCACCGACGATGGGTTTGTCGAGCGTGAAGGTGCTGTTTTCCCTGAGCCATTTGGCATTGCGGCTGAGAAATTCGGTGTGGATGATGATGCCGCCGTTTTCATTCAGGCCCAGGGCGGTGACCTGACCGATTTCAATACCTGAAAACACCACCGGAACGCCGGGCGCGACACCGTCTGCACTGGCTGCGGCCAGTTGAAGGTGGAAGGTCTTTTCGAAGAAGCCGCGCGCATGCAGCAGATAAACAATGAATATCCCGGCCAGCAGCAGCGAGGCGGCGGCAAACAGTCCGACCTTGAAATGCAGTTTGTTCATTCTCTATAAAGTGCCTGGTTCCAGCTGAAGTCGAAAATTTCCCAGGTGCCTGCCATCTCCGCCTGCGCCGCAAGTTGCCGGATAAAAGCCGGATAGGGCACATCGTAAAGCATGGCGCCGGGGCGGTCGATCACCAGTCTGGGACGTTTGAGAATGAGTGCACGCGCCAATTTCGTGACGAAACGCTGCGCCGGGTTCATGTCGGGGTCGCGCAACAGGGCGATGTCGGCATACCCCAGTTGGCCGAGCATGGCCTGTGCCAGTTGGCCCGATTCGACGGCACTGTAATGGCGCTGGTAGAGCGGGATCAGGGCGATGTTGTCGAGTGCCGACAGATTCGCCCGCAGTGGCAGGTCGAGTGCAACGCGCGCCACGTCGTTATCCGGCAGGGCAGCGACCGCCGCCATCAGCGCGGTCCGGTCGTCGAACGGAGTCAGATGTATTTGAGCGCTAATGACACCACCTCGATCGCCACGATGGCAAAGAACACCCGCATCATGCCGCGCAGCACGGAGACGGGCACCATGAAAAGTTTTTTCGGCGTCTCGAGCCCCGCGGTGACCGGGATCAGGGTAACCGCCAGCCCGAACAGACCGCATTTGGCGATCAGTCCCGCCATGATCGAGAAATCGAAGATCTTTGCGATGGTCCGGGTATACGGTTCGAAGCCGGCGGCGTTCACGCCGTAGACGGCGAGGTAGCCCATCAGGAGCGCAAGCAGGCCAGCCAGGCCCGCCAGGGTGACGACCGAAACGACACCTCCGACCAGGCGCGGCAGGAACTCGAACTGCATCGGTGGAACCTTGCAATGCGCCAGCGCATCCAATTCGTTGTTGACCTGCATCAGCGCGACTTCGGTATTGATGGCGCTGCCCGAGCGCAGGGCAACGAACAGTGCCGTCAGGAAGGGCAGCAACTCCAGCACCAGAACGCGGATTGTCATTTCACTGGCGAATTCGGTAAGGCCGAAGTCGCGCGCGGTGGACAGGATGATCGTGATGATGAGCCACGAAATGACCAGCGCGTAGCCAAGGAATACATGCAGGATCTGCACGGCAGTGAAGTAGACCTGCTTCACCACGACGTCGAATGTGGCGCGGTTCCAGGTGGCGGGCTCCAGCAGCAGGAGACCCGCCCTGCCGAGAAAGGCGAACATGCCATAGCCGACGGTGAACCAGCCAACGACCTTGGCGCCGAGCGATTCGATGGAAGCCGCAAGAAAATTCATCGCGGCATCTTAACGCCAATGCTGACGCTTGCACCATCGGGTGGCAGGCCCTACAGTTTCGCAGTCAGACGGAGAAGACACACGATGAAAACATTCCTGATTTCGGCAAGTGCACTGGTGTTGTGGGTCGCGGCGGCGTCGGCGCTTGCCGCGCCCGGCACGGCCTTGCGCAATGATAGGCTCTACAGTCAGCCGAGCGCGGCATCGAAGGTGGCGGGGAGCGTGGCCAAGGGCGCCAGCGTCGACATTGTTGCCAAGCAGGGCGGTTGGCTGCGCGTAACCTCCGGCAAGTCGACCGGCTGGATCCGGCTGCTCTCGGTGCGCGTCGGCGCCGGCGGGCTGGGCGGTGTCGGGCTGGGCGATGTAATGGGCGCTGCCACGACGCGGTCCAATCCCAGCCGCGTGGTAGCCGTTGCCGGCCTGCGTGGTCTGAACGAAGAAGATCTGAAACAGGCCAAATTCAACAGCGACGAACTGGCCCGCCTGAATGCATGGCATGTGACGCCCGCGCAGGCGCGCAGCTTCGCGGCCCAGGCAGGGCTGAAAACAACCAATGTGGCCGCTCTGCCTGCACCGCAGTCTGCGCAGACTTCATCACCGTGGGAGTCCAATTAATGAAACTCAAACTTATGGCTCTGGCCATTTCGCTGGTGGCGTTCAGCGGGACAGCGGCCGCATTCGATTTCGGCAAAATGCTCGAAGAGGGCATCAACCAGGAGCTCAACAAGGGCAAGCAGACGCAACCAGCACCGGATGCATCGCAAAGCGCCACACCGCAACCGAAACAGAAGATCGATGCCCAGCAACTGGGATTCGCGCTGTTCGGCGATTATTCGCCCGAAGAAGAAACACGCATCGGCAGGCAGATTGCCGGCAACGTTCTGGGCGCCGTACCGCTGGTGCACGACGACAAGCTCCAACACTATGTCAATCTGGTCGGCAGTTGGGTAGCGCTGCAGAGCGGCCGCAAGGACATCAACTGGCACTTTGGCGTCCTCGATACCGAGGACATCAACGCATTCGCCGCACCGGGCGGCTACATCTTCCTGACCAAGGGGCTGTACCAGCGCCTCAACAATGAAGCCGAGCTGGCTGGCGTGCTGGCGCATGAAATCGCGCACGTCACCCTGAAACACCACCTCAAGGTGCTCAAGCAGTCCAGTCTGATCGGCGCACTGGGGCAGGCAGCCAGCAACAAGGCTAAGGGCAGCGATCAGGTGGTGCAGAACCTGATCGGTAACGGTGCGGAGATCATGGCGCGCGGGCTCGACAAGAATGCGGAATTCGAGGCCGACCGCGTCGGCATCGTGTTTGCCGCTCGCGCCGGTTACGACCCCTGGGGGCTGCCCGACGTATTGCAGGATCTGGCTGGGTTGCCCGCCAAGGAC
>JBLMYH010000305.1:0-2829 GCA_050258175.1 Hyphomicrobiaceae bacterium | reverse complement strand
GAGAAATCAGGTGGATACGCAGACCGCCCAGACCAGTGGCATGCGCAAGAACGAACTGCTGCTGGGCAGCAGCGAACCGGCCCCGGTCGCCCGCCCGGCACGGCACGTGGCGAAGCGGCGCGCTTCCAGACCGAAGATGGTGGCCGAGGACAGGCAAACGATCGAGGTGATCAAGGGCCTGAACAAATCCGAGATGGCGTTCTGAGCGCATCCATAAAGACAGGGAGGAAAACAATATGAACAAGAAACGCCAGGCTCTGACGGCGCTGTTCGCCACTTTGCTGCTGTTCACGACAGGCTGTGTCGAGGCGGCGGAAAAAATCGCCACTGCGGCGGGAAAGCAGACCAGCCTAGGGGTGTCCACCAGCACCGAGATCGCGCCCCCGTTGGCGCTGGTCATCGGCAAGTCGACCATTCTGCGCCTGCCTTCACCCGCCGCGCGCATCTCGGTGGGCAACCCGGTGGTGGCCGACGTCAGTCTCCTCAATCCTAGGGAACTGTACGTGCTGGGCAAGGAGATCGGCTCCACCAACCTCATTGTCTGGTATCGCGACGGTGCCACCTCGGTGGCGGATATCACCGTCAATATCGACACTGCCGGCCTGCAGGCCGAGCTCCGTCAGCTGATGGCGGGCGAACAGGACATCCACGTCAGCACCGCGGCGGATTCCATCGTGCTGCAGGGAACGGTGTCGGATTCGCTCAAGGTTGACTACGCAACGAGCATCGCCGAAGCCTACGTGCGCAAATTCAACCGCTCCCTGGTGACCGACGTGAACATGCCCGGCGAGAACAAGGCCGTCAGCATTTCGCTGGCTAGCGACCGCGGAGCAGCAGCCGGCAACGTGCGGGTCGCCGGCGCCCGCGTCATCAACATGCTCAAAGTCAGTGCGCCGCAGCAAGTGATGCTGGAAGTGAAGGTGGCCGAGGTGTCGAAGTCCCTGCTGGACAAGCTGGGTGCGGAATTCGACATGCATTCGGCCCAAGGGGGCTGGACGGCCGGCATCCTGTCGAGCTTTCTCACCGAAAGCGGGGGCTTGCTGAGCGGTTCCAGGGGGGCGCTGAAATCGCTCAAGATCGATGCCGAGAAGCAGGATGGCCTGGTCAAGATCCTAGCCGAGCCCAACATCATGGCGATCAGCGGGCAGACCGGTAAATTCCTTGCCGGTGGGCGCATCTTCATCCCGGTGTCGAATACCAACACGGGGGGACTGGGCATCCCGACCATCACCCTGGAGGAAAGGGACTTCGGCGTGCGCCTGGCCTTTACCCCCACCGTACTGGACTGCAGTGCGGGGACCACCGGCCAGAATTGCCGCATCAACCTGAAAGTGGCACCCGAGGTGTCGGAACTTGCCCAGACGGGCTCGCCCTTCACCACCGTCAATGGGGTGACCTCCGTGCTGCCCAGCTTCACGGTGCGCAATGCGGAGACCACCGTGCAGCTCAATGACGGCCAGAGTTTCGCCATTGCCGGGCTGATCAAGAACAACGTCACCGAGACCGTCAAGCGCTTCCCCATGCTGGGCGAGCTTCCGGTCATCGGCCCTCTGTTCCGCTCGAGCGAATTCCAGAACGACCGCACCGAGCTGCTGTTCGTGGTGACGCCGCACCTGGTCAAGCCGCTGCCGCCCAACTATGCGCTGCCGACCGATCACTATCATCAGCCCGGTCGGGTGGGTTATTTCCTCGGCGGCCAGATGGAAGGGTCGGCCTCGAACGGCGACCAGCCTGCGGCAGGCCCGGGCAGCGACCAGCCTGCGGCAGGCGCGTCGCAACCCCAGCCCGCCAGCGGCTTTGAGATGCGTTGAACAGGAGAACATCGATGAAAGCACAATTCACGCCCCTCATCCTCGCGGCGCTGGCGGCAGGTCTGGCCGGCTGCGCGGGCACGGTCGAGACGACCACCCCCCATCTCGACCAGTATTTCGGCCAGGCCGTCAATCAGGCCAAGGCCCAGCAGACCCTCAACCCCGACGCCTCACGCAATACCGATCCGGTGGCGGGGGTCGACGGCAAGGCGGCCAAGGAGGCGCTCGACAGCTACCACGAGGGCATGAGGACGCCCGCGCCGGCGAACGTCATCAACATCGGCGGCGGCCTCAGCGGAAGTTCCGGAAGATAGGCCGGCGCAGGCAGGAAAGGGCAGGGACATGCGCCGTCAACCTCAGCAATTTCCGAAACGCCAGCGTGGTGCGGTGGCCGTGGTGGTCGGCCTCGCGATCCTCGTGCTGCTCGGCATGATCGGTCTGGCCCTGGACATGGGGCAGATGTTCGTCAACAAGACCGAACTGCAGAACGCCGCCGATGCCTGCGCCCTGGCGGCTGCCAGGGAACTCGACGGCAATGCCGACGCCCTGACCCGCGCCGACGCTGCCGGGGTCAAGGTGGGCACGCAGAACCTGGTCGGGTTCCAGAAGACAGCGGTGGTGCTCACGCCCGCCGACATCAGCTATAGCGACCAGCTCAGCCCGAACAGCAGCTACACGACCAGCGCCGCGACAAGCGCAGGCGAGGCCAAGAAGGCCCGGTTCGCCATGTGCCAGGTCGGGCGCACCGACATCGCCATGTGGTTCATGGGGCTGCAGGGCTTCGGCAACCAGACGGTTAGGGCCTACGCCGTCGCCACCCTGGCGCCGTCGCAGACGACGTGTGCCATTCCCGTCGGTATGTGCGAGGCGAACGGTTCGGCGCCGACCTTCGGCCTAGTGGTGGGGCAGTGGTACAGCGGAAAATTTTCGGCAGGCACGCCTGGATCCACGGGCAGCTACGACTGGATCGACTTCAATCCCGCCAGCAGATCCTTGATTTCGTTGGCGCCGCCGCCGT
>JBLMYH010000304.1:0-6987 GCA_050258175.1 Hyphomicrobiaceae bacterium | reverse complement strand
TGGATGTGGCCGGCCAGGCCGGCCAGCGCCTCGGGTAGCAACCGCTTCCAGGCCCGGCACGCTCCGCAGTGCGGTGCGCTGAACACCACTACCCCGACGCCGGAAGAGGCGGCGAGGCGGGCGTGGTAACTGCCCTCGGTCAAGCGTGAAAACCCGGTCGGAACAAGCAGGTCCCCGCTGCTAGAATCGCGGTTTTCCTCGCGGCTGACTCTCATGCTGTTTCTCGAACTCTTTGGCTATCTGCTGCTCATCCTCGTGGCGGCAGAAGTCTTTGTCAACGCGCTCGAGCACCTGGGCGAAAAACTGCACATTTCGGAAGGCGTGACGGGTTCGCTGTTTGCCGCGATCGGCACCGCCATGCCGGAAACCCTGGTGCCGCTGCTGGCGATCTTTGCCGGTACCGGCAACAACGTCACCAACGAGGAAATCGGTGTTGGCGCCATTCTGGGCGCACCGCTGATGCTGTCGACCCTGTCGCTGTCGCTGATGAGCGTGGCGGTGCTGAAGCGCCGCGGGGTCCAGGGCCGCCTGACGCCGGAGAAAACCGGCCTAAAGCGCGACCTGGATTTTTTCCTGATGGCCTTTCTGCTGGCGTTTGCCGCCATGTTCGTGCCGCACGGCGATGGCTGGGTGCGCGTCGCGCTCGCTTTCGTCATGGTGATGATCTACTTTGTCTATGTGCTGCTGACCCTCCGCGCATCAGCGAAGCTGGTCGAGGAAGGGCACGCCACCGAGGCGGAGTCGCCCATGCTGCTAGCCCGCCTGGGGCTGCCGCAAAACCTGTTTTTCATCCTGCTGCAGCTGGCGCTTGGCCTCGCACTGCTGGTCGCCGGGGCCAAGGGTTTCATCCACGGCGTTGAACTGGCCGCGCCCATCATCGGCATCTCCGCGCTGCTGCTGTCCCTGATGATCATCCCGATCGCGACCGAGTTGCCGGAAAAAGTGAATTCGATCTTGTGGATCCGCAAGCACAAGGACACGCTGGCGTTCGGGAACATTACCGGCGCCATGGTGTTCCAGGGCACGCTGCTGCCCGCCATCGGCATCTCGCTCACCCCCTGGGCGCCGCAAAAGGAAGTCCTGCTGGGCGTGGTGATCACCCTGACCGCTGCATTCTGGCTGCGCTGGACTGCGCTGAGCGGCGGGCTGCGCGTGTGGCACCTGTTCGTCAACGGTGCCTTGTACGTGACCTATCTGACGGTCGTGCTGGTTTAAGCGGGCGGGCGACACGCCGGCTTATGCGGCTCCGGAGGGTGGCGGGGGCGCGTGGCGGAACGGGGCGTCGAGCTCATCCATGTAATGGCTGATGGCGTCGGTCTCGCGCTCCAGGAAGCGGTCGACCGCCTCGCGGAATTCCGCATTTTCCAGCCAGTGCCAGGAATGCGTCGCGGTGGGGACGAGGCCGCGCGCGAGCTTGTGCTCGCCCTGCGCGCCGCCTTCGAATACTTTCAGTCCGTTTGCAATCGCGTACTCGATGCCTTGCTGGTAGCAGGTCTCGAAATGAAGCCCGGGCAGGTATTCCAGCGTGCCCCAGTGGCGGCCGTACAGGCGTTCGTTGTCCTTGATGCAGAACGAGCAGGCGACAGGCTGGCCGTGACGGTCGGCGACGATCAGCAGCAGATTGTCCGGCAGGGTTTCGCGCAATGTGGCGAAGAAGGCGCGGTTGAGATGCGGCTCGCTGCGATGGCGGGCATAGGTGTCGGCGTAGCAGCGCATGAAATGATCCCAGTCGTCATCGGTGCTGTCGCGACCCTCGACCCAACGGAACGTCACCCCCAAGGCGGCGAGTTTCTTCCTTTCCTGGCGGATTTTCTTGCGCTTGTCGTGCGTCATCACGGCAAGGAATTCGTCGAAGTTCGCATAGCCGGCGTTATGCCAGTGAAACTGAAAGCCGCTGCGGTGCATGAGCGGCGTCGCATTGAGCGCAGCATGATCCGGCTCGCTGGGAAACAGGATGTGGAAGGAGGAAAAGCCCAGCTCGTGGGTGAGCTTCAACGCTGCCTGGATCAGCGTCGCGCGGTCGGTATCGTTCCTTGCCAGCAAACGCGGTCCGGGCACTGGCGAGAAGGGCACGCAGCACACCAGCTTGGGATAGTAGTTGAGCCCGTGGCGGCGGTAGGCGTCGGCCCAGGCCCAGTCGAACACGAATTCACCCCAGGAATGGTGCTTGATATACAGCGGCATCGCCGCTTCGAGCCGGCCGTTGCGGAACAGGGCCAGGTGCACCGGCTCCCAGCCGATGTCGGGGCCGACGCAGCCGGTGGCTTCCAGCGCCTGCAAGAAAGCGTGCTGCAGGAAGGGCGAGGGGCCGGCCAGGGCGTTCCACGCGTCCGCAGGCAGCTCCTGCATGCGCGGGACGGCGCGGATGACGGCTTCCGCATCGGGGGGGTTTGCTTCAAAATGCACGTTTTGGCGAGCTTCCATCGAAAAACAAATGAACCTGCATGAATATCAGGCCAAACAGATCCTGCGGTCGGGCAACATTAACACGCCGCGCGGCATCGCTGCGACGAGCGCCGATGCTGCGGTAAGCGGCGCCAGCGAACTGGGCGGCGACGCCTGGGTGGTCAAGGCGCAGATCCACGCCGGCGGGCGCGGCAAAGTGGGTGGCGTCAAGGTGGTCAAGAGCCTTGACGACGTGCGTGCGGTGGCGGGTTCGCTGCTCGGCAGGTCGCTGGTGACGAACCAGAACGCGCCCGATGGCCAGCCCGTGAAACAGGTGTTGGTGGAGGAAACCCTGCAGATCGCCCGCGAACTGTATCTGTCGCTGCTGGTCGACCGTGAGCGCGAACGCGTCGCCATCGTCGCCTCGGCCGCAGGCGGCGTGGACATCGAGGAAGTGGCCCACGCCACCCCGGAGAAGGTGCTGACCGAAACCTGCGAACCCTTGCTGGGCGTGCAGGACTTCCAGTGCCGCGCGCTGGCCTTCGCGCTGGACCTGGCCGGCGACGCCTTCAAGGATTTCTGCCGCCTGTTGCCGCAGCTGTACCGCGTATTCATCGCCAACGATCTCTCCCTGCTCGAAATCAATCCGCTGGTGGTGACCGCCGACAACCGCGTGCTGCCGCTCGACTGCAAGATGAGCGTGGACGACAATGCGCTATACCGGCGCAAGGCTTTGAGCGAACTGCGTGACGACAGCCAGATCGACGCCAAGGAAGCCGCCGCCAACGCGGCCAACGTGAACTACGTCGCGCTCAGCGGCAACATCGGCTGCATGGTCAACGGCGCCGGCCTGGCGATGGCGACGATGGACCTGATCCAGCTGCAAGGCGGCACGCCCGCAAATTTCCTCGACGTCGGCGGCGGCGCCACGGCGGAGACTGTGGCGCAGGGCTTCAAGATCATCCTGCTCGATCCTAACGTCAAAGCCGTTCTGATCAACATCTTTGGCGGGATCGTGCGCTGCGACGTGGTCGCCGAGGGCATCATCCAGGCAGTGAAGCAAGTCGGCGTCGAGGTGCCCGTCATCGTGCGGCTGGAGGGCACCAATGCCGAACTGGGCCGCAAACTGCTGGCCGAATCGGGGCTGGCAATCCTCGCTGCGGAAAGTTTGACCCAGGCAGCAAAATTCGCCGTGGAGCAAGCCCAATGAGCATTCTCGTCAATCACGACACCAAGGTCATCTGCCAGGGTTTCACCGGCAAGCAGGGCAGTTTCCATTCCGAACAGGCGATTGCCTATGGCACCAAGATGGTCGGTGGCGTCACTCCCGGCAAGGGCGGGCAGTCGCATCTGAACCTGCCGGTATTCAACACCGTGCGCGATGCGGTGCGCCAGACGGGCGCGCAGGCGACGATGATCTACGTCCCGGCCGCTTTCGCTGCCGACTCGATCCTGGAAGCTGCGGACGCTGGCATCGAAGTCATCGTCTGCATCACCGAGGGCATTCCGGTAATCGACATGCTCAACGTGAAGGCTGCGCTCAGGGCGAACGGCGCGAAACTAATCGGTCCCAACTGCCCCGGCATCATCACCTCGGGCGAATGCAAGATCGGCATCATGCCGGGCGTGATTCACCAGAAGGGCAAGGTCGGCATCGTTTCGCGCTCCGGTACGCTCACCTACGAAGCGGTGCACCAGACCACGCAGCTGGGGCTGGGGCAATCGACCTGCGTCGGCATCGGCGGCGACCCGATCAAGGGGCTCGATTTCATCGATTGTTTGGCGATGTTCGAGGCCGATCCGCAGACCGAGGCGGTGATCCTGGTCGGCGAAATCGGCGGCAGCCGCGAGGAAGAGGCGGCCGAATACATCCGCTCGCACATGAAGAAGCCCGTTGCCGCCTACATCGCCGGGCGCACCGCGCCCAAGGGCAAGCGCATGGGGCACGCGGGCGCGATCATCGCCGGCGGTGCCGGCACGGCAGATGCAAAAATTCGCGCACTGGAGACGGCCGGAGCCGTCGTTGCGCTAAGCCCCGCCGGGCTGGGAGAAGCGGTGCAGCAGGCGCTTGGGGCGCGATGAAGCCCATCCAATGAAGCTCGCTATCGCGCAACTCAACTTCACGGTCGGCGACATCGCCGGCAACGTGGCCCGGCTGCTGGCGGCAGCAAAGGATGCGCATGCCGCAGGCGCGGCGCTGCTGCTCACGCCCGAAATGTCGATCTGCGGCTATCCGGCCGAGGACCTGGTTCTGCGGCGCGATTTCACCGCGGCGTGCGAAGCGGCCGTCCAGCAGCTGGCCGCTGACGCGCCGCCCCAACTCGCGCTGATCGTGGGTTTTCCGGAACGCAGCGAAGACGGCCTTTTCAACGCTGCGGCCCTGCTGCGCGGCGGTCGCGTCGAGACCGTGTATCGCAAGCATCATCTGCCGAATCATTCCGTGTTCGACGAACGACGGGTGTTCGACAGTGGCGACCTGCCCTGTGTATTCACCTGTGATGGAGTGAAGTTCGGACTCAACATCTGCGGCGATATCTGGGAGCCGGGGCCGGTTACGCGTGCGATGGAAGCCGGCGCGGAGTGGCTGCTGGTGCCGAACGCCTCGCCTTACCATCTCAACAAGGAGCGCGAACGACTCGCTGTTGCCCGTTCGCGCCAGTTGGAAGCCGGCCTGCCGCTCATTTACGCAAACATGGTGGGCGGCCAGGACGAACTGGTCTTCGACGGCGCATCGTTCGCGCTGCATGCGGACGGCGAGCTGGCGGCACAATGTCCGGCGTGGCAGGAAGGCCTATTCTATTTTGATATCGCTGGCACGGCTTGCAGCGGCCCCCGGCAGGAACTGCCCGGCGAGGACGCTGCCGTCTACGACGCACTGGTGCTGGCGGTGCGCGACTACGTCGGCAAGAACGGCTTCAACGGCGTGCATCTGGGCCTGTCCGGCGGGATCGATTCGGCACTGACGCTGGCGATCGCAGTCGACGCGATCGGCGCCGACCGCGTGCACGCGGTGATGATGCCGTCGGCTTACACGGCGAGCATCAGCGTCGAGGACGCCCGCGACATGGTGAAGCGCCTCGGCGTGCGCTATTCCGAAATCGCCATCCGGCCGATATTCGATGCCTTCGTGTCGCAGCTGGCGGGCGAGTTCGCCGGGCTGGCGATCGATACGACGGAGGAGAACCTGCAGGCGCGCACGCGCGGCACGCTGCTGATGGCGCTGTCAAACAAGTTCGGCACGCTGGTGCTGACCACCGGCAACAAGAGCGAAATGGCGGTCGGTTATGCGACCCTCTACGGCGACATGGCGGGGGGCTTCGCGGTGCTGAAGGACGTGGCGAAGACGCGCGTGTACCGCCTGGCAGATTATCGCAACAGCGTGTCGAACGTGGCTGCAGTGCGGCCGATCCCGCAGCGCATCATCGACCGCCCGCCGTCGGCCGAACTGCGCCCCGACCAGACCGACCAGGACAGCCTGCCGCCCTACGATGTGCTCGATGCCATTCTCGCTGCCTATGTCGAGCGCGACCTGCCGGCGCGCGATATCGTCGCCGCGGGACATGACGCCGCCACGGTGAAAAAAGTCATCCGCATGGTCGATCTTGCCGAATACAAACGCCGCCAGGCCCCGCCCGGCCCGCGCATCACGCCGCGCAATTTCGGCAAGGACCGGCGCTATCCCATTACCTCGAAATACCGACCCGAAGGAGACCTGCCGTGAAAAAGATCGAAGCCATCATCAAGCCGTTCAAGCTGGACGAGGTGCGCGAAGCCCTGTCCGAGATTGGCGTGACCGGACTTACCGTCACCGAAGTCAAGGGCTTCGGCCGCCAGAAAGGCCACACCGAGCTCTATCGCGGTGCCGAATACGTGGTGGATTTCCTGCCCAAGGTGAAGCTGGAAGTGGTGGTTGCAGACAGCCTGCTGGAGCGCGCGATGGAAGCGATTACCAGCGCCGCCCGCACCGGCAAGATCGGCGACGGCAAGATCTTCGTGACGGCGGTGGAGCAGGTGGTGCGGATCCGCACCGGCGAGTCGGGCGAGGCTGCGATCTGATCCCGGTCTGCATCTGAGCCGGGATCAGCCCGCTTCAATCCGGATTCAGGCTTACCAGAACCGATACCATGCCTTGTCCTTGATGGCCACGCCGTTGAGGTATTTGCTGTGGGGGAAGTTGAGCTTCAGCACCCGCTTGGCATCATCGCGGAGTGCAGGGAGGTGCAGATTGTCGTAAGCCACCACCATGATTCCCAGCGCCTCTTCCAGGGCGGGGGCTTCCGGGTAGTCTTGCAGCACGACCTTGGCGCGGTTGGCGGCGGCCACCCAGGCTTTTCGTTTCAGGTAATACCTGGCGACGTGGACTTCGTGGCTGGCCAGGGCGTTGACCAGGTACTTCATGCGGGCGGTCGAATCCTCGGCATACTTGCTGTCGGGGAAGCGCGTGACCAGTTCCTTGAACGCCAGAAACGCGTCACGCGCAGCCTTGGGATCGCGCTCGCTCATGTCCTGATCGCCCAGGTTGCCCAACACGCCGAGGTCGCCGTTAAAATTCGCCAGGCCCTTCAGATAGTAGGCGTAATCGACGTTAGGGTGATTGGGGTG
>JBLMYH010000303.1:0-16012 GCA_050258175.1 Hyphomicrobiaceae bacterium | reverse complement strand
TGGCGAAGGCCTTGCTCACGCCGGGAATTGCGGCCAGCTTGTCGGCCAGCGCAACCGTATTGGCATGGCTTGCCGATGCGACTTTGGCCAGTCCCTGCGGCCCCAGCAGCGCCATGTACTGGGTGGCGGCGGTGACGACCAGGCCCTGGTTGGTGCAGATGTTGGACGTGGCCTTGGAGCGGCGGATGTGCTGCTCGCGGGCCTGCAATGTCAGCGCGAAGCCCGGCTTGCCGTCGAGGTCGACGGTGCGGCCGACGATGCGTCCCGGCATCTGGCGCACGAAGTCCTGGCGGCAGCACATGAAACCGAAGTAGGGGCCGCCCGAGGCCATCGGCGCGCCGAGCGGCTGGCCTTCGCCGACCGCGATGTCGGCGCCCTTGGTGCCCCACCTGGCGGGCGCTTCCAGCACCGCCAGCGTGGTCGGGTTGACGAGCGCGATCGCCAGTGCGCCCTTGTCGTGCGCCCAGTCGGTCATGGCGTGCACATCTTCCAGCACGCCGAAGAAGTTGGGCTGCGGCATGACCAGCCCGGCGAAGCTGCCGGGCTCGGATGGCAGCACGGTCCGGCCGCTGACGGCGTCGTAGTCGAGTTCGACCAGCTCGATACCCTGGTTCTTCACCGTGGTGTTGACCACGCGACGGTAGATCGGATGCACCGTCTTCGGCACCAGCACGCGACGCGAGGACTTGTGCGCACGCACCGCCATCAGCACCGCCTCGGCCAGCGCTGACGCGCCGTCGTAGAGCGACGCGTTCGACACGTCGAGCCCGGTCAGCCGGGTCATCATGGTCTGGTATTCGTAGATCAGCTGCAGCGTGCCCTGGCTCGCCTCGGCCTGGTAGGGCGTGTAGGCGGAGTAGAACTCGCCGCGCGTGGTGATCTGCCAGATCGCAGCCGGGATATGGTGCTCGTAGACGCCGGCGCCGATGAAGTTGGACCAGAAGCCGTCCTGCGACGCGCGTTCCTGCATCAGCCGTGCGACCGCCATTTCGGGCAGGCCGTCCGGCACGTCCTTCAGCTTGCCGGTCTTCAGCGCGGGCGGGATCTCGTCGAACAGGTCCTCGATGCTGGCGGCGCCGATGGCGCCGAGCATGGCGGAGACGTCTTCTTCAGTGTGGGGAATGAAGGGCATGGCTAAACCTTGTTATCCGCGCGGGAAAGCGTAGCGAAACTGCGCGTTCCTGTGCGGATGAAAAATCAATGGGCTTCGGACTCGACCAGCTTCTGGTATGCCGCGGCGTCGAGCAGTTCGGCGACGTCGGCCGGGTTGGCCGGCTTCATCTTGAACATCCACGCGCTGTAGGCGTCCTGATTCACCGACTCGGGGCTGGCTTCGATGTCGCCGTTGGCGGCGATGACTTCGCCGGCGACCGGGGCGTAGACGTCGGATGCGGCCTTCACCGACTCGACCACGGCGCATTCTTCGCCCTTGGCGAGGGTGCGGCCTTTAGCCGGGTTTTCGATGAACACCATGTCGCCCAGCAGGTCCTGCGCGTGGTGAGTGATGCCCACGGTCAGCGTGCCGTCAGCTTCGACGCGCACCCATTCGTGGCTGGGGGTGTATTTGAGGTCAGCGGGGATGCTCATATGTGCTCCATTAATCAGGGGGTGTCCGCGGTCGCGGGCGGTCGTTCTGCTAAATCAATACCTTGCCGTTGCGCACGAACGGATATTTCACCACGCGCGCTTTCAGTTTCTTGTCGCGGATCTCGACTTCGACTTCCTCGCCCGGCGCGATGCCGAGCGGGATGCGCGCGAGCGCGATGGATTGCTGCATCGTAGGCGAAAACGTACCCGAAGTGATCTCGCCGTCGCCGTTCTTGGTGTGAACCTTCTGGTGGCTGCGCAGCACGCCCTTGTCGAGCAGCACCAGGCCGGCGAGTTGTTTGGTGACTTCGCTGGATTCCAAGGCCCGGCGGCCAACGAAATCGCGTTCGCCTTTCAGGTCGACGGTCCACGCCAGGCCCGATTCGAGCGGTGATGTGGTCTCGTCCATGTCCTGGCCATAGAGGTTCATCCCCGCCTCCAGCCGCAAGGTGTCGCGCGCCCCCAGGCCGATCGGCTTGCCGCCAGCCTCCATCAGCGCTTTCCAGAAGAAGGGCGCGGACTTTGCCAGCACCATCACCTCGAAGCCATCCTCGCCCGTGTAGCCGGTGCGGGCGATGAACATCTCGCCCATGGCGGCGGCATTGAAGGGCTTGAGGCCGGCGGTGATCAGGTCGACGCCGGGCAGGGCCTCGTTTAGAGCACGCGTGGCGTCCGGTCCCTGGATCGCGATCATCGCGAGGTCGCGGCGCGGGGTGAGGGTGAGTTCCAGGCCCCAGTCGGCGTTGCACTTCTCCATCCAGGCGAGATCCTTTTCCGCGGTGCCGGCGTTGACCACCAGGCGGAACCATGTTTCGTCCATGAAATAGATGATGAGGTCGTCGATGACGCCGCCGGCCTCGTTCAGCATGCAGGAATACAGCGCCTTGCCGGGGACCCGCAGCTTGTCGACGTCGTTGGCTACCAGCCGCCGCAGGAAGGCGCGGACGTTGGCGCCGCGGATGTCGAGCGGCAGCATGTGCGAAACGTCGAACAGGCCGCAACCGCTGCGCACCGTGTGGTGCTCTTCGATCTGCGAGCCGTAGTTGACCGGCATATCCCAGCCGCCGAAGTCGACCATTTTGGCGCCGAGTTCGCGGTGGGTGGCATTGAGCGGGGTTTGTTTGAGCATGAGGGCACCAAAAATATAAAAGGGTGAAGCGAGGATTCGCTCCACCCCTCTGTCCTTGGTACCTGAGAGATTACGGCCGCTGATCTGAACAACCAGCGCCCGCTGCCCCTTCGGTGGCAGTTGCGCTGATTTGATCAAAGCAGCGCCTGCGCTCTCCAGAGTATTCCGGTTGTTGCGGTCCTTTTGCCTGAGCGATTCCGGGTGGGTTACGCCTTCGGCGGCATGCATTCATGCGCTCTCCCGCAACGGGAGTGCGCACTATACCGAAGAAGCGCAGAGCCGGCTAGCAAGGCCGCTTGCGCAGCGTCGGATCAATAGGCCAGCTGCAGATCGAAGCCCATCGGCGTCAGGTTGTGAACCTTCAGCGGCAGGCTCAAGGGCTGCTCGCTGCGCGGCGGAATACCGGCAGCGATGCGCTCGGCGTCGCCGAGGTATTCGCTCGGCGCGAAGCTGCGCCGAGCCAGCGGATGGTTGTGCTGGTCGGTCAGGGTCAAAAGGAGAACAGGCCAAGCCTGGACGTGGCTGGCGCGGTTGCCAAGCGTGAGCGTGAGCGTCAGGCGCCCGCTGGCCTCGGTTTGCAGATCGGAGCCGACGATCTGCAACTGCGCGAGGTTCTTCGGCAGCGACAGCGTGCAGCCGAGCACCATGCAGGCCTGTTCCAGTGCGGGGCGGGTCTGCGGCAAACGGCTGACCAGGGTGTCGCGCAGGTAGTAGGTGGTCTGTGCCAGCAACAGCCCCAGCAGCAGTACGCTGACCATGGCCCCCAGCCACGGGCTGATGCGGCGTGGCCGAGACGGGGTGCGCTTCGTGTTGCGCGCGGTGGCCGCATATTCGACGCGTGCTGCGGGTCGGGCGACCGGCGCGCTCGCAGCAGGCGCAGACGAATAGGCGGATGCGGCAGGTTCCCGTGGATAACTTGATGGCGCGGGATAGATCTGCGGCAGCGGGCCAGGGTCGTCCGACACCGGAAAGTTGGGGTCGATGAGAATGATCGAAGGCAGATCCAACGAATCCTCGCGCTGGGCGATACCGTGGGGCGTGTCGGCAACCAGGACCTCTTCCCCGCTGGGGACGGGTTCTGGCGTTTCCCCGCCCGAGATGAACCCAACGTCGTGGCTTTCGTCTTCAACCGGCGCGGCGGTCTCCGGCAACGGAACGGCTTCAATGGCCTCGGGTTCGGGCAGCGGTGAGCCGTCCTCCAGCAGCAGGCTCAGCCGCGCATCGAAGGCAGAACCGCACACGCCGCATTGCGCCCATCCCTGCGCGGCGTCGAGCTGGTCCGTGCCAACGCGGAATACGCTGGCGCACCGTGGGCAGGTGGTACGGTACTTCATTTTTTGACGCCAGCCAGGCGCACCCAGCCCTCGTCGACCGCGGGCGGCTCGAAGGCGAACCAGTCGCGGTAGACCGCCATCACCTCGTCGGCCTGCTCGGCCAGGATGCCGGACAGCACCAGCCACCCACCGGTGCGGACCCGGCCTGCCAGCAGCGGCGCCATGCCCTTGAGCGGGTTCGTGAGGATGTTGGCCACGACAACGTCATACTGGCCGGGCGCGAGCTCGCCGGGCAGACCGAAGTGTGCAGCCACGTCATTCAACTCGGCGTTGTCGCGCGACGCGGTGATGGCCTGGGCGTCGATATCGACACCCTCGACGCGTGCCGCCCCCAGCTTGGCGGCAGCAATCGCCAGGATGCCAGAGCCGCAGCCATAGTCCAACAGCCTTTCCCCTCCGGCAAGGTGCGCGTCAAGCCAGCGCAGGCAAAGGCGTGTGGTGGGGTGGCTGCCGGTGCCGAACGCCAGCCCCGGATCCAGCTTGAGGTTGATCGCGCTGCGGTCGGGCGCGTCGTGCCAGGTCGGCACGATCCACAAGCGCGGCGAGATGGGGATGGGGTCGAATTGCGATTGGGTGAGACGCACCCAGTCCTGTTCGGCGACGCTCTCGATGGTGTATTCGGTGGGGACGGGGATGCCCGCCTGATGCGCCGCGGCAGACAGCGTTTCCGCCACGTCGACCTTGTCGTCCAGCAGAACGACCGCGATGCTGTGCGGCCACAGCTCGGCGGTTGGATGATCCGGTTCGCCGAACAGCGGGGTTTCATCCACCGTGCCGGCATCGGCATCTTCCAGCGACACCGACAGCGCGCCCGCTTCCATCAGCGCATCGGACAGCGGTTCGGCCTGTTTGGAGTCGACGAGGATACGGACAGATTGCCAGGACATTTTGAGGTGAGCAGTGTGCAGGGTTGTCGAAAATACGGCACTAGCCGCTCATTCCTTGATCCTGATCTTAAGCTTTCTCCGCCGCCAGCTTGTGCTCCAGATAATGAATGCTGGTGCCGCCGGCGATGAAGGCCGCGTCGTGCATCAGTTCCTGGTGCAGCGGGATGTTGCTCTGGATGCCCTCGACCACCATTTCCATCAGCGCGCCCCGCATGCGGGCGATGGCCTGATCGCGGGTGTCGCCGTAGGCGATCAGCTTGCCGATCATCGAATCGTAGTGCGGCGGCACGTAGTAGCCGTGGTACACGTGCGAGTCGACACGGATGCCGGGGCCGCCGGGGGCATGGTAATTGGTGAGCTTGCCGGGGCTGGGGACGAAGGTGGTCGGGTGCTCGGCGTTGATTCGGCACTCGACGGCGTGGCCACGGAATTCGATGTCCTTTTGCTTCCACGGCAGCTTTTCGCCTGCGGCGACGCGGATCTGCGTCTGCACGATGTCGATGCCGGTGATGAGTTCGGTCACCGGGTGCTCGACCTGCACGCGGGTGTTCATTTCGATGAAATAGAACTCGCCGTTTTCGTACAGGAACTCGAAGGTGCCCGCGCCGCGGTAACCGATCTTGCGGCAGGCCTCGGCGCAGCGCTCGCCAATCTTGTCGCGCAGTTTGGGGTCGAGGCCGGGCGCCGGCGCTTCTTCCAGCACTTTCTGGTGGCGGCGCTGCATCGAGCAGTCGCGCTCGCCCAGGTGCACCGCGTTGCCGTGTTCGTCGGCGAGGATCTGGATCTCGATGTGGCGCGGCGTCTGCAGGAATTTTTCCATGTAGACCATCGGGTTGCCGAAGGCGGCGCCCGCCTCGGTCTTGGTCATGGTCACCGCGTTGAGCAGCGCGGCTTCGGTATGCACCACGCGCATGCCGCGCCCGCCGCCGCCACCAGCCGCCTTGATGATGACCGGGTAACCGATGCGGGCGGCGGTCTTGACGATCTCGGCGGGGTCGTCAGGCAGCGCGCCGTCGGAGCCGGGCACGCACGGCACCTTGGCCTCGAGCATGGCCTGCTTGGCGGCGACCTTGTCGCCCATCAGGCGGATGTTGTCGGGACGCGGGCCGATGAAGGTGAAGCCGGACGACTCCACGCGCTCGGCGAAGTCGGCGTTTTCCGACAGGAAGCCGTAGCCGGGATGGATCGCGGCGGCGTCGGTGACTTCGGCCGCGGCGATGATCGAGGGCACGTGCAGATAGCTCTGTGTCGACGGCGCTGGGCCGATGCATACCGATTCGTCGGCCAGTTTCACATACTTGGCGTCGCGGTCGGCCTCGGAGTACACGGCGACCGTCTTGATGCCCATTTCGCGGCAGGCGCGCTGGATGCGCAGCGCAATTTCTCCGCGGTTGGCGATAAGGATCTTTTCAAACATAGTCACGCTCAGGTGAGGTGTGAGGCTGGGAGCGGCGGGATAACCGCTCCCGCTCCTCACCCAATAACAAACAGCGGCTCGCCGTATTCCACCGGCTGGCCGTTTTCGACCAGGATGGCCTTGATGACGCCGCCCTGGTCCGCTTCGATTTCGTTCAGGAGCTTCATCGCTTCGATGATGCACAGCGTGTCGCCGGCATTCACGTTCTGGCCGACTTCCGCAAAGTTCTTCGAGCCGGGAGCCGGTGCGCGATAGAAGGTGCCGACCATGGGCGAGCGCACGACGTGACCTTCGGGGACGGCCTCTTCCGCAGGGACCGCTGCGACGGTCACCGCGGCCGGCGCGGCTGGCGGTAGCATCTGCGGCGCGTGCGCCATCATCATCGGCGCGCCCGCAATGCTCTTGGCGATGCGGACCTTTTCTTCGCCTTCGGTGATTTCCAGCTCGGCGATGCCTGACGCTTCGACCAGGTCAATGAGCTTTTTCAGTTTTCTGAGATCCATGGGGAGTCCTGTTTTGGAGGTGACGCAGCGCATATTCCAGCGCCAGTTCGTAGCCGTGCGCGCCCAGACCGGACACCACGCCAACGGCGAGGTCGGAGAAATACGAGTGGTGGCGGAAGGCTTCGCGCGCGTAAATGTTGGAAAGATGAACTTCGACAAACGGGATGGCGACGGCCGCCAGTGCATCGCGCAGGGCAACGCTGGTATGGGTGTAAGCCGCCGGATTGATGACGATGAAATCCACCTGGTCGCGTGCAGCCTCGTGCAGCCGGTCGACCAGGACGCCTTCGTGGTTGTGCTGAAAGGTTTCGACGTGCGCGCCGGCGGCCTGGCCGCGGCTGACCAGCGCACGGTTGATATCGTCGAGCGTGGCGAGGCCATAATGCGTGGGTTCGCGGCTGCCCAGCAGATTAAGATTGGGGCCGTGCAACACCAGCACGTGTGGACGCAGACTGGGGACCGATTTGGCCGGCGCGCGGCTGGTTCGTTTGGTCGTCATGGACGGCGAGTTTGCCGCAAATGAGGGTAAATTGTCCAGATATTGACGCTAATTTACAACTATGCGCCGATTTGACGCAGGGCGGCGTCGAGCGTCGCGCGTGGCAGCCGGCCCAGATGGCGCAGCACGATGCGGCCGTCGCGATCGAGCACGATCGTGTAGGGCAGCGCGCCGCTCCGGTTGCCGAGTTGTCGCGCGAGGTTGTGGGCGGCGCCTTCGCCGATCAGAACCGGATAGTTCACCGGCAGGCGCTGCAGAAATTGCGCGACGTTGGCCGGATTGTCGATGGCGACGCCGACAAATTCCACGCCTTTGGGCTGATATTGCGCGCGCAGCGCGAGGAAATCCGGTATTTCCTCGCGGCACGGCGCGCACCAGGTGGCCCAGAAATTCAGTACGACGATCTGTCCGCGCCACTGCGACAGCGACTGTTCGTGTCCCCCTGCATCCGGAAAACGGAGTTGCCACAGCGCCGTCACGGCGGACGGCGTTGGCGTTCTCGGTGCATAGCGCGCCTGCGCCAGCCAGATCCCCGCGGCCAGCGCCGCTACCGCCAAGGGGATGCCGTACAGCCGTTTCCTTTGCATGGGATTTCGCTAGGCGCCGCGGCGGAGGCGGACGCAGCCATCAGGCACGGCTGCTTACAGCGTGCCGTAGGAATGCAGGCCCGAGAGGAACATGTTGACGCCGAGGAAGGCAAACGACGTGACGAACAGGCCGACCAGTGCCCACCACGCGAGCATCGGCCCGCGCAGTCCTTTGACCAGGCGGATATGCAGCCAGGCCGCATAGTTGAGCCAAACGATCAGCGCCCAGGTTTCCTTCGGATCCCATGACCAGTAACCACCCCAGGCATCGGCCGCCCACATCGCGCCGAGAATGGTGGCAATCGTGAAGAAGGCGAAACCGATCGCGATGGACTTGTACATGACGTCGTCGATCACTTCCAGCTTGGGCAGGCGGCTGGCGAGGATGCCGCGCTGCGCCAGCAGGTAGGCGGCGCCCAGCATGGCGGAAATCGAGAATGAGCCGTACCCGATGAAATTGGCGGGTACATGCAGTTTCATCCACCAGGATTTAAGGGCGGGCACCAGCGGCTGGATGCCCTGGGCGCCGCGGTCGAAGGCGTACCACAGGATGAAGCCGACTGCAGCCGAGATCACCAGCAGCACGAAGGCGCCCATCTGCCGTGTCTGGTAGCGCGCCTCGTAATACAGATACAGCATCGCAGTAATGAGGCAGAACAGCACGAACACTTCATACAGGTTGGACACCGGGATATGACCGACGTCGGCGCCGATCAGGTAGGACTCGTACCAACGCACCATCATGCCGATAAACCCCAGCGCCACGGCGGACCAGGTCAGCGCCGAGCCGGTTTTCATCGTGAATTCGGAGCGCGCCAGCAGGCCCGCCCAGTAGGTCGCGGTGGCGAGTACGAACAGCGCGCACATCCACATGATGGCCGCCTGGCTGGAAATCAGGTACTTGAGGAAGAAGGCTTCATCCATGCGCGCCAGATCGCCGTGATACTGGCTGATGGCGAACAGGCTGACCGCGCCGACCACGAGGAAAAGCGTCCGAAACGGCTTCCAGAACCAGCCGAATGCCGACAGCGCCGGAATGGATGCGAGCAGGATGCCTTTTTCATAGGGATCCATGAATTCGCCGAAACGCGACAGGGCAAACAGGCCCCCCGACGCGACGATGACGGCAAATAGCCAATCGAATCCCGACAGCCGCTTCAGCAGTGGTGCGGGTTGATTGAGGGCAAGTTCCATAATGAGACCTCCTGGTTACTGTGCAAGCGTATCGAGCGCCTGGGCGTGTTGGGTGAATTCTTTTTCGAAATCGATCGTGTGCTTGGCTGACGACATCGCCAGCAGGGCATGCCCGGGTTTGATGCGCAGCCAGACGCGGCGTTCGCGCACAAAGAGCATGAAGAATACGCCGAGCGTGAGCAAAAGCGAACCCAAATAGACCACATTCTTCCCGGGCGAACGGGTGAGCTGGAAGCCGCTCGCCTTGACCTCGTCATAGTGCATCAGCTGCAGGTAAATCGGCGCCCCATAGACGAACATGTCGCTCACGCTATTAAGGGTGTCGCGCACCAGCCAGCCGGTGGCGTCATCGGCCTTGGGCGGAGGCAGGTTGGCTTGGCGGTTGGCAATTTTGAGCGCTTCAAACCCCGCAAGTTCCAGAATGCGCAGATAGGTGCCCGCCGCTTTTTCGCGCTCGGCAGCAGGCACGTTCTTTTCGATGAACTGGCCCAAGGGCTCAAACCCGCCCTTGGCGAACAGTCCCAGCACCTGCTCCGCGCTCTTGGTCAGCTTGCCTTCGATCTCGGTGCCCCAGGCATTCTTCGGCAGCGCCTGGCGGGCGAAATTGGCCGCGATTTCAGGCCGCAATTCAGGATTCAGCAGCGCGCCGCGCAGTCGCATGAAACTCTCGATGTTGCCGTCCGCATCGAGCGGCATGCGCATGTAACGGAAGGCTTCGTTCGGCGCGTCGCGCACGCCCGACATCATGTACCAGCGGCCATCTAGCTCCAGTGGCAGCATGTAGTTGCTGAATTCGCGTGCCTGCCCGCGCGAATCGCGCAGCTTGTACTGGAAACTGGGACCGACATTGCGCAGCTGCTTCTTGTCGCTGACCGGGCTGCCGCCGAACACACTCATGGCATTGTCGGCCGGGGCATCGCCGCCCATGTTCTCGATGTTGAAGGGGCGGAAATCGACGAATTCCAGCGTGGAGTCGCCGCCCGCGCTGGTCAGCGTGGTGCTCTGGTGCACCGTGCCTTCAATCGGAAAGAAAGACGCGGTGGGGGCGAACAGGTTCCAGGCATGCAGGCTCAGGTGCGTGCCGCCATCGGCAAAGCTGGCCTGATAGATCGCGATGCCGTCCACGACCAGAGGGTGGTTGACGGCGATGGTCGCTGCGCGAATTTTCTTGCCCGAGCGGTCAAAGATTTCGATGTCGCTCTCGAAGTTCTTGGGCTGTCCCGTCGTGTAATGCTCGATGCGGAATTGCTTCAATGCCACGGTGAAGGGCAAGTCCTGCACCAGGTAGCCGTCGGCGACGTTGAGGAAAACCACGTCCGCGCTGGAGCCTTCCGGAATCTGCACGCTGCCGCGGAAGGAGGGATTGGACGGCGACAGGCGTGAAATCGCCGGCACCTGGCTTTGCGGAATGTCGCGCGTCTCTATCTTCTTGTAACCCAGCAGTTGCTGCGCCTTGAACACCAGGTTGCCGTCTATCAGGCCGCCGATGCAGATCATCACGATAGCCGAGTGCGCCAGAAAATAGCCGAGACGGTTCCAGCTCCCGGCTTTGGCCGTGAGCAATATGCCATCCTCGCGCGGCAGGTTCTTTACCTTATAGCCCTGGCCCTCAAGATAGCGCTGTGCGCTGGCAGCGAGTGCCTCGGGCGTCAGGGTCGTGGTTGTCTCGTGCTTGTGCTTGAAGGCGTTCAGCGACTGTTCGCTGACGTGCTCGCGAAAGCTTCTCATCTCGCGTGCGAAGTTCGGCGCGTTGCGGTAGATGCAGACGCTGGTGGACACGACCAGGAAGGTCAGGATGAGCAGAAACCAGGCCGCGTGATAAACATCGTACAGCCCCAGCTTTTCGTAGGCCTCGAACCAGAAAGGTCCGAACTGGATGAGGTAGTTGTTGTAGGGCTCGGCCTGTTTCAGCACCGTCCCGATGATGGACGCTACTGCCAGAATGGACAACAGGCTGATGGCAAACCGCATCGAGCTCAGCAGCTCGAACACGGATTTTCCGAAGGAATGGGGCGTGGAATTCATTGGGGGGGCGCAATACCCTGTAGGCACAAATAAAAAAGGGTGACTTGCGTCACCCTTCTATCGACTCGGATGCGATCGATAAGTTTAACGCAAACCCTGAATATAAGCGGCCACGGCCTTCATGTCTGCATCCGTCAGCTTTGCCGCGATGGTGCGCATCATCTTTCCGCCGTCGTTTGCGCGCGTCCCGAGCCGGAAATTGTTCAGCTGGGCATAGACGTAGTCGCTGTGTTGTCCGGCCAGACGCGGGAACTCGACGGGGATGCCCAAGCCCTGGGGGCCGTGGCAGGACGCGCAGGCCGGGACGCCGGCGCCCTGGATGCCACCGCGGAAGATTTTCTGGCCGAGCAACGCCAGCTCCTGGTCCTTGGAGGTGCCGGGCTTGGGTTGTTGCTCGCTGAAATAGGCGGCCAGATTCAGCATGTCCTGCGGGCTGAGGCTGGCGACGATACCGCCCATCACCGGGTTCTTGCGCTCGCCCGACTTGAAGTTGTTGAGCTGTTTGTCTATGTATTCAGCATTGAGGCCGGCCAGCTTGGGGTTGGCCGAAATCGTGCTGTTGCCGTCCGCCGCGTGGCAAGCCGCACAAACCTGATTGACGATGCTTTCCGCCGCCTTGGGATCGCCTTTGCTGGCCGGGGCCGCAGCAGCTGTGGTGGCAAAAGCGGAAGTGGCGGCCATGACGGCGACCAGAGAGACGACGAGTTTCATCAAAAGCTCCTAAAGCTTGCAAAACTTGGGAAAACGGGTAGTTTAGCGGCAACTAATATGACTGCCAAGCCCGTGCTCAATCGCGCCCAATTCCACACCTCGGTCGCCCAGCTGCGCGATTTGCCTTACAGCCGCGCCGAGATTGCATTTGCTGGCCGTTCGAACGCTGGAAAATCTAGTGCGATCAATCTGTTAACGCGAAAAAATCGCCTGGCGTTCACATCCAAAACGCCGGGACGGACGCAGCTTATCAATTTTTTCGAGTTGGATGCTGACACGTACCTGGTCGACCTGCCGGGCTATGGCTACGCGAAAGTTCCGCCGGAGGTGAAAGCAAAATGGGAGGGGCTGCTGTCGCGTTATCTGCAACAGCGTGAGGCCTTGGTTGGCTTGGTGCTGATCATGGATGCGCGTCATCCGCTCACGCCGCTGGACCGGCAGATGCTCGACTGGTTTACGCCCACCGGCAAGCCGGTGCATATTCTGTTGTCAAAAGCCGACAAGTTGTCCAACAGCGAGAAGGCGCTGACGCTGCGCCGCGTCAAGCAGGAACTCGCTGCACTCGAGTGCGTCACGGTGCAGCTTTTTTCGAGCCTTTCCCGCCTCGGTGCCGAAGAAGCGGCGGCCCTGATCGAAGGTTGGCTGACGCAGGCGCATTTGCAGGCTGCGGAATAGGCCCGATGCCGGACAGCGCCCACAAAAAAGCCCCGACCAAGGGAGGGATCGGGGCTAAAAATGCCTTAAGGGGATTAAGGCATCCCGCTCAGGGAGGAGAAGCGGGAGACGATGCGAGACCGTCTGCTTCTAGAGAGTCGACTCGCTCGGAAATAGTTCCGTATTCCCCGTGAAATTTTGGAGACCCCTGTGAACCTGCCGTTTGGCCAATTCCCTGCACGCCGGATGCGACGCATGCGTCGCGACGATTTTTCCCGTCGTTTGATGCGTGAGCACGCGCTTACAGCAAATGATCTCATCTACCCGGTGTTTGTTCTGGACGGCCAGAACAAGCGTGAGGCGGTCGGCTCCATGCCGGGCGTCGAGCGCTTGTCGGTCGACTTGCTGCTGCCGGTGGCCGAGGACTGCGTGAAGTTGGGCATTCCCGCCCTGGCGCTGTTTCCTGTGATCGATGCCGACCTGAAAACGCTGGGTGCGGAAGAAGCGGTCAACCCCGCCGGCCTGGTGCCGCGCACCGTGGCGGCGTTGAAAACGCGCTTTCCGGAGCTGGGCATCATCACCGACGTTGCGCTCGACCCTTATACCAGCCACGGCCAGGACGGCCTGATCGACGACAGCGGCTATGTGATGAACGACGAGACGGTGGCGGTGCTGGCGCAGCAGGCGGTGGTCCATGCCCAGGCGGGCGCCGATGTGGTGGCGCCATCCGACATGATGGACGGGCGGGTTGCAGCCCTGCGTGCTGCACTCGAGGGCGGTGGCCATATCCACACGCGCATTCTGGCCTACGCGGCCAAGTACGCGTCCAGCTTTTACGGTCCGTTCCGCGACGCGGTCGGTTCCGCTGCCAACCTGGGCAAGGGCAACAAATATACCTATCAGATGGACCCGGCCAACAGCGATGAAGCCCTGTGGGAAGTCGGGATGGACCTGCAGGAAGGCGCCGACATGATCATGGTCAAACCTGGCATGCCCTATCTCGACGTCATTCGTCGGGTCAAGGACGCCTACGGGGCGCCGACCTATGCCTATCAGGTCAGCGGCGAATACGCTATGTTGAAGGCTGCCGCACAAAACGGCTGGCTGGATGAGCGGGCCTGCGTGCTGGAAGCCCTGCTTGCGTTCAAGCGCGCCGGGGCGGACGGTGTGCTGACTTATTTTGCGCGCGACGCCGCACGCTGGTTAAAACACAATTGAGTCATCAAAATAAATTTTGACCCATGCGATCCGTTATTCATGTGCTGTCCAATATTTTATTAAGTGGGGGCCGGCATGATCAGATTGCGTGGTTCAGACCAGTCGGGAAAGATGGCAGAAAAGCGTAGATTGTCCTCAGACCCGAATGGCAGGCGAAGCGCCGCGGAGGAATGGGACAGGACTATCATTGCCGTTTCGCCCTACGCGCTTAAGGATCTGGTTCTGGTTTCAGGCGGGAGCCGTCAACCGCAACCCGAATCGGTAGAGCATCAAAACTTCAAAATCCGGCTTGCCCACTCCGAGGAGCGGGTCAATAACGCTGGCCTGCTGATTCAGCGCATGTATCTGAAGCGTGGCTACGACGTGTCAGGCATGCAAAAGGTGCCGGACCGGATCACTCTGATGGCGTCACAGAACGAGGCGGTTGTCGGGACTTTGACCCTGGGGATTGATGCGGGCAATGGACTGATGGCGGATGAAAACTACAAAAAGGAAGTGGATCAGCTCCGGGCGGAAGGGCGCAAGGTATGCGAGCTCACGAAGTTCGCGGTGGACCAGACGCGCGGATCGAAGCGGGTGCTCGCAAGCCTCTTTCATATCGCCTACATTTATGGCCGCATGCTGCACGAGCAGACGGATGTGGTCATTGAGGTCACCCCGAAGCACGCCCTTTTCTACAAGCGCATGCTTGGGTTTGAGCAATTCGGTGAAGAGCGCCTCAATAGCCGTGTCAACACCATGGGCGTGCTGTTGAGACTGGAAATTGAGTACGTCGACCAGCAAATCGCGCGCTGGGGTGGCAAGGATGATACGGACGCTGCGAAAGGAGAGCGGTCCCTTTACCCCTATTTCTTCTCCAAAAAAGATGAAGCGGGAATTTTGCAGCGTCTGCTGCGGGGCGACTAAGAGCGTCGCCGATGAGTGCATTCGATTACCACACCGCGTTTTCACGCAACATCGGATGGGTTACAAAAGCCGAGCAGGACACCTTGCGCAATTCCAGGATTGCCATTGCAGGAATGGGCGGTGTTGGGGGCATACATCTCCTGACACTCGCTCGCCTGGGCGTCGGGAAATTCAACATCGCCGATTTCGACACGTTTGATCAGGTCAATTTCAATCGCCAGGCTGGGGCGACGATGCGGACCTTGGGCCGCGCCAAGGTCGAGGTCATGGCCGAGCAGGCTCTTGATATCAACCCGGAGCTGGATGTCCGGGTTTTTCCGCAGGGCGTCAGTGAAGAAAACCTCGATGATTTCTTCAGGGACGTCGATTTGTATGTGGACGGTCTGGATTTCTTCGTACTGGAAGAGCGGGAAGCGGTATATCGGGCCTGTGGCCGCCTTGGAATTCCGGCAGTCATTGCGGCCCCCCTGGGGATGGGCGTGGCGATAGTCAACATCTTGCCAGGGCAAATGAGCTTCGAAGACTATTTCCGTTTTTCCGGCGTCGCCCATCAGGAAAAAGCCCTCCGTTTCTTGCTGGGCCTATCGCCCGCCATGCTGCAACGAGGCTACCTGATGGATCGTTCCACTGTTGATCTGCTTGCGCAGCGCGGGCCTTCCACCGCAATGGCATGCCAGTTATGCGCCGGTGCCGCGGCTACCGAGGCGCTCAAGATATTGCTGAAGCGCGGAAAGGTGCTGGCAGCGCCCCATGGCTACCAGTTTGATGCGTACCGCAACCGATTTACCCGGACCTGGCGGCCAGGTGGCAACAACAATCCGCTCCAGCGCCTGGGACTGGCAATCGCCCGCTATCAGCTCGGTTTGAAATGACATGGACCGGTTGAACCAGGATACGCTTGGCTACATCCTGCAGAGCGCCATCCTGGCCCCCTCCGCCGACAATCAGCATCGCGTTCGCTTCAAAATTGCCGGAAATACCCTCCGTGTCATGTCCACCGAGGCATCGCTCCCGCCTCCGGGGGGCTACAAAAGGGCGCTCGTCCTGATGTCGCTGGGCGCACTCCTTGAAAACCTTTCAATTGCCGCCAGCCGCTTTGGCATACAAGCTGGCGCGGTGCTCGGTCCCGACCCGGCCCGGCCTGACTTCGTGCTGGAAATCCGCATGCAGCCCGATAAGACGGCGGTCGATCCCTTGTGGCGATCGATCCCCTTGCGCCACACCAACCGCCGGGTGTTGTTTCGCGGACCTAAGATGTCCAGCACCGAGCGTGACGAAATGGAAGCGGCAGTGCAAAACTTTGCCAGCGGCCGACTGATCTGGCTTGACGAACCCAACGCGCGCAAGCGTGTCCTTCGTTT
>JBLMYH010000302.1:0-11790 GCA_050258175.1 Hyphomicrobiaceae bacterium | reverse complement strand
CCTGCAGGCCGAATACGGTCTGTTCCAGCAGTTCGACCACTTCCGGGCGCTGGATCAGTTCGTGCACCCGGGCACCGCTGATCTCGTAGGGGTCGACCACCTTGTCGGCCCCCGCAGCCAGCAGCTTGGGCGCCGCCTGCGGCGCCTGGCACACGGCAACGATCCTGAGCTGCGGATCCAGCGCGCGGGCCGAGATCGCCAGAAAGACATTCTCCGAATCTTCGGTGAACAGGCAGAACACCCCCTCGATGTGACTGCCGATCCCCACGTCGCGCAGAGCATCGTCGTCCGTATAGTCGATTTGCCGGGCCAGCATGCCCTCATTGTGGGCCGACTCCACCAGCGCTGCATCGCGGTCGAGCATGACGAAGGACGTGCCAGCCATGGTCAGGCGCCGCGCCACCTCGATGGCAAGCGGGTTGCAGCCGAACAGGGCGAAGCGGGGCCTCATCGCTGCGGTCCGCCGCGTTGCCAGAGAGGCCGGCGGAACGCCAGGCTATCCTTCAACTGATACAGGCTGGCCTGGTGGCCGATGACCATCAGGATGTCGTGGACGCGCAGAACGAAATCCGCCTTGGGATTGAAGTAGAAATGGGCATTGCGCAGTTCGTAGCGGTCCTGGTCCTCCGCGGCCGGAGACGCGTGCGGGCGGATAGTGCCGAACAGCATCAGGTGGCGGGCGGCGAAATCGATGTCGCCGACGCGGCGCCCTTCCAGCCAGGACCCCGGGTAGACGCGCACCGGCTCGAGGTGGATGCCCTTGGCCCGGGTGATCACGTCGTAGAGGGCGTCGAACGCCACCGGCTGGCCAATGAATTCTGCCGCCATGTGGCCGACCACCTCGTACGGACGCACCACATGGTCGGCGCCCGCCTGCGTGAGCTTGCGGCCCGTCTCAGGCTTGTTGGCGCGCGAAATGATCAGGATGTCCCGCGAGACCTGGCGCGCCGTCAGGGTAATGTAGACATTGCTGACATCGTCGTGGGTCAGACAGAGAATGCGCGAGGCCTGGCGGCCCAGCCCGAGATTAGCCAGCAAGGCATTGTCGGTGGCGTCTCCCGCCACCGCAAGATAGCCGTGGCGCTGGGCAAGTTCCACCGCGGCAGGACTGCGATCGACGATGACGAAGGCCTCGCCGCCGGCGGCCAGCCGCGCCGCAACGACCTGCCCGATGCGGCCGTAGCCGCACACGATGGTGACGCTGGACCCGCGTTCAACACTGGAGAACACCCGGTTGTCGCGCAACTCGCTCATCTTTTCATGGAAGGCCATGACGATGATGGAGGTGGCAAACGAAATCACGGCGATACCGGCGAACACCAGCACCATGGCGACGATGCGCCCTTCCGTGGTCTGCGGCACGATATCGCCGTAGCCCACCGTAGTGATGGTGATCACCGCCCAATAGACGGCGTCCATCAGGCTGGTCACCCGCGGATGCGATTGCTCCGACTCGAACAGGTACATGGCCACGGCGGCAATCAGCACCACCGAGCCGACGAAGATGGACAGGGTATAGAGCTCGAACCGCTTTTCCACCAGCACCTGGCCGAAGGCGGTCAGATTGCGAGCATAGCGGAACAACTTGAGCAGGCGGAACAACAGGAAAATGCGCAGGAAGCGCAACGGCCGGTAGCCGGGCAGTATCGCCAGCAGGTCGATGATGGCCATCGGCGTCACCACGTAGGCGAGCTTGCGCCTGGCGACGACCCACAGCGCCAGCAACGGCCGGAACGGCTCGCCCACCACCTCGGCACGTTCCCACTGCTCGATCAGGATGGCATGACTGTCGTTATACAGCCACATGCGCAACAGGTATTCGACGATGAACACCGTCACCACGAAGGCCTCGAACGCGTCCGCCCAGACGCCCGTTTCGTGCCGCACTTCGTAGATCAGCAGAAACACGCTGACCAGCACCAGAACGATCATTACGCCGTCGAGCATGGCGCGCTGGTGGGAACGCGGATCGGTCAGCAGACGGCGGAAGAAACCCTTGATGCCGGCATAGCGCGCCGACGCCTGCAGGCGATAGGCGGAGCGGATCAGGGTGTCGGACAGGGCCATGTCAGCGGACCGGAGGGACTGCGGCGTGGACCCGGCTGATGAAAGCCGGGCTGAATAATTATGCTGCGATTATACGTACCGCCGGCCACACGGGACGATGCGAATGCATCGCTCCGCGCTTCAAGGCATTTAGTTCGCTGCCACCTGCCTGCCGGTCAGCTGCTGGTAGGCGGCGTCGGCCAGCGTGTGCATGGCCGGACGCGCGATCCTGCCGGCTAACGCATAGCCGAAATCGCGGTCGATCCAGTAGAACACCTCGACCCCATTCTCGGTTGCATGGCGGAACGCCGTCGCATGGTTTTGCGACGCCGCCTGGCGCACGTAGAGCGTGACGCGGTGCCCGCCCGCATCCTGGTACATGAACTGCGCGACTGCACCGCCCCCCCCTGCCAGCAGGCGCCCGCCCAGCAGTTCGAAACCGAAGGTAGAGAAATCCGGCGCCTTGAGCCGGGTGCCGACGCGCTTGGAAAGCCAGTTCACCAGATGCGCGGCGTGGGCTGCGTCCACCTCGACCGGATGCCGCACTTCGGCGCTGAACACCGCATGGGCGATCGCCGCATCGCGGGCGAAAAGCAGCGGTGGCGGCACGGGCCGATCGGCCTTGAGGCCGATGCCGTAGCCGACCAGGCCGCTCGCCACGAATGCCAGCGCCGCCGCCACTGCCTTGTAGGGCATACGCGCCGGCCGCCGGCGGGCAGCGCGCACGAGGTCGACCGGCAAGGGCTCGTTGAGCACGGTATCGAAGGCGCCATGCAGCGCCCGATTCTGTCCGGCCCACGCCTGCACCCGCGCGGCGTCTTCCGGGTGCGCGGCCAGCCAGGCCTCGACCTCGAGGCGGCGCGCCTCGGGCAACGCGCCGTCCACATAGGCATGCAAATCGTCCTCGCGCACGGGATCGGTCATTTCACCACCTTCAACTGGACGGCGGGCTCGCCCGCCAGCATCTGCCGCATCCGCTCGCGCGCACGGGCGAGCCGCGACATCACCGTGCCAGCCGGCACGCCCAGCACCTGGGCGGCCTCGGCATAGGAAAACTGTTCCAGTCCCACCAGCAGGATCACTTCCCGCTGCGCCTCGGGCAGGCGCGCCAGCGCGGCGTGCACGTCGCGCGCGGCCAGCGCCTCCAGCTGGCCGCCGCTCACCGGAAGCTCCAGCGCGTCGTCGAGCGCCACGTCCTGGAGGCGGCGGGTCCGCAACTGGTTCACGAAAAGATTGTGCATCAGGGTGAACAGCCAGGCGCGCAGGTCGCTATCCGGCTGCCACAGATCGAGCTTGGCCAAGGCGCGCTCGAGCGTGTCCTGCACCAGGTCGTCGGCGCGCGCGACATCGCCCGTCAGCGCCCGTGCATAGCGGCGCAGACGGGGCAGTTGCTCGATCAGATCCGGCTTAGGGCTTAGCCGCATGCCACAGGTTTTTAACGCCGTCACCGCTGGTATCGCCCGGCTTCCGGTCTTTTGACCACCGATACAGCGGCCTGCCTTTATAGGCCCACTGTCGGCTGCCGTCGTCGCGCGTGATGATGCTGTAGTCGCCGCCCGCCTCGTCGCCGGCGGCGGCCGCCAGTGGCGGCCAGTTCATTGCGCAAGCGTCGTTGCATGCGCTCTTTCCGGAGCCGGCAGCATCCTTGTCGAACACATACAGGGTCATGCCTTCGGGGTTGGTCAATACGCCCGACTGCACGGCCACAGGCGCCGCATACGGCGTCGCGCACGCGACGAGCAAGGCAAGGCCGGCCAGGGTTGAAGTCAATGCAGTTTTCATGGGATGTCCTTTACGAAAGTTTAGGGCGCAGTTGGCCTGCATGGAGGTAAACACCGGCGCGCCCCACTCTATTCCATCGCCGGAACAATTTTCCCGTTCCGGGCGCCGTTTTCATGCCGGCGCCGCAGCGACCGCCCCTCTTGTCTGGCGCCGAAGCAGCCGAGCATAATGGCCGCGCTGAAAATGATTTCAGTGTCATTCATTCACCCCGGGGAAAATACAAGATGCAAGCAAAAGCACTGGCCTTCGCATGCTGCGCGGCCGTGGTCAGCCTGTCGGGCTGCGCGCTCACCACCGAGCAGATCGAACTCAATTACGCCCAGCAGGCGGATGCCCCCAGAGTCACGGGCGCCGAAAATGTCTCCGTGAACGTGCAGGTCAGCGACCAACGCCTCGACAAGAGCAAGGTCAGCAGCAAGAAGAACGGCTTCGGCATGGAAATGGCGCCCATCACCGCCACCGAGGACATTGCGGTGACCGTGCGCAAGGCCATCGAGAAGGAGTTGCTGGCACGCGGCTTTACGCTTGGTGCGGATACGGCGCTCGTCAAGGTCGCCGCCGACGTGACCCGCTTTTACAACGATCACAAAATGGGCTTCTTCGCTGGCGACGCCGTGGCCGACCTGAACATGTCGGTCACCGTGAAATCGAAACGCGGTGCGCTGCTGTTCTCGAAGCAGATCGTCGCGCAGGGCATGGAGAAGAACACGCAACTCGCAACCGGCAACAACGCCAAGCTTGCGCTGGAACGGGCGCTCGAAAACGGCATGAAGACGCTTTTCGAAGACCCGGCCTTTCTGTCCGCGCTAATGGCTGCAGCAGCGCCGCCCACGGCGTCGAAATAAGCCCACGGGCCGAAACGGCCCCCCTCGCCGTCATCACTTTGGGCGCTCATTTGCTGGCGGCCACCCACCGGCAACCGGCTATTTCTTGAAGTGCGTCTTGGCAGATTCGATCGCCTCGCCGATGGCCTCCCAGGCCAGTTCGACGCCGGCTTTCAAATCCTGCCAGGCCCCCTCGCCCGAATTGCGCAACGACTCGAGCTTGGCACTCGCCTCGCCCTGTTTGGTACGCAATGCGGCGATCTGTTTCTGGTACGCCTCGCGCGCCCCGGCCTCGGCCTGCTGCGCCTTGGCCTCCAGCGCGTCGATTTCCGCGCTCCCCTTGTCCAGCAGGGAATGCATTTTTCGAACATATTCGTCGCGCGTGCTGCTCATCACTGCCTCCTTTGCGTTATCCGGCCCATATTCCCATTCAGTTGCCGCCGCGCGCCAGCGCACGGTCCACCTTGTCGTCCATCTCGCCGACCAGCGCCGCCAAACTATTGGCAGCTTCGTCGAGGGATTGCTTCATCGACTGCTCGCTCTTGTCCAGGCGCGCGCCGACCTCCGCGATCGCCCCGCGCAATTGCGCGAACTCGTGCTCGATCTGCATGCGCAGTTCGCTGAGGCGCGAAGCTTCGGCGCTTTCCGCGAGCTTGCGCTGAACCTGGAGCTCCTGGTTGTGGCGGCGCGATTCCATCAGCATGTTGGTGCGCAGCATCAGGGCATACAGCACAAACAGCGCTACCAAGACCAGCGTGACGCCAAGCAGGATCACGCCGAGCGGCCCCTCGACATGGAACGCCAAAAAAGACAGCATGGTGGGCGCGGTGAGTACCGACCAGTTGGCGAGCGTGAACACCGCCAGCAGCGCCAAAGCCGCCAGTATGAGTGCAGCCAGGAAATTCATCGCCCCCCCTTTCCCTTCATTGCCGACTTACCCGGAAGTATAGACATGGGGCGAAGCGGGCATCGGAGACCTGGACGACCAACAAAACGTCCCGTCGTGCGGAGCATAATGGCCACTCCGACATCCATCGCGTCCTGTCATGACTCCCCACCGCCTGCCTGTCCTGTCCCTGCTCGAAACGCGCGTCCTCGGTGTGCTCTGCGAGAAGCAGCACACCGTGCCCGACACCTATCCGCTTTCCCTTAACGCCCTGATGGCCGGCTGCAACCAGAAGACCAGCCGCCACCCCATCATCGAGGTCAGCGAAGCCGAGGTGCAGGCCGCCATCGACAACCTCAGGGGTCCGGCCCTGGTCGTCGAGTCCAGCGGCGGCCGCGTTCCGCGCTACGCCCACAATATGGAAAAGGCTCTGCGCCTGCCGGGCCAGTCCGTCGCCCTGCTCACCGTGCTGATGCTGCGCGGCCCGCAGACCGTGGGTGAACTGCGCATCAACAGCGAGCGGCTGCATCGCTTCGCCGACATTTCGGCGGTGGAAGGCTTTCTGCGGGAACTGGCCGAGCGCCCTGATGGCGCCATGGTGGTTGAACTGCCGCGTCAGCCCGGTTCGCGCGAAAATCGCTGGGCACATCTGCTCAGCGGCGCCGCGGCCGTCGAGACGGCCATACCCGCCGCCCCTTCAGTTGAGCCCGGCGCCGGCGTCACGGTCAGCGAAATCGCCGCGCTGAAGGCCAATGTTGCGCGACTGGAGGCGGAGGTCGAGGACTTGAAGGCGCGGCTGGGCAAACTGTATGCGGAACTGGGAATGCAGAACTGACAGGCGCCGTGTCTGCCTGATCCGTCGCGGCACGACCTCGCGCGCACCCGGACTGAACTCAGCCCGCGTCTAATCCGTTGTCACTGCTTGAGCGACCTGAACACAGGCCCCCACGAAGGATGGCCCGATTCCGCCGGGCTTAGTTCAAATTCAGGATCAAGCGCCAGCGCCTGGCGGAAATCCTCGCGACATAATTTTTCCCGCGACTCGGCACAATGGATGAAAGCCAGATATTTGTAGGCCTGCACCTTGTCGGATTTCAGCAGCAGATCTTCTGAAAGCGCATTCTGCAAAAGCCGTACGGAGTTCCTGTAATCGCCGTTTTCGTAGGCCCGAATTCCTGACGACAAGTCCTGCTCCGCCCTGCGGGGTGCGAATTTGTCCAAGCCTGCATCCCGAACGATCGGCTCGGAACAGGCGGTCAGCAGCAGCGCAACGCAAAGCAGCACGCTCATGCTCATCTGCTTCATAGCCCTATCCTTATTCGAATTTGTGCCTGATCCTGAGCGACGCGCCAGGCTCGAGATTCACGTTATCACGGTAGGGGGAAAACGCCTGATTGCGTATTTCCACCTGGTGCCTCCCCGGCCCCAGTTGCAGCGTGGCGAGCGGGGGAGAGGCGCCGGCACGTTTGCCATCCACATAGACCTCGCCCCAGGGCGAAATGGCGAGCAGGAGGGTGGCTTTCGCCTGCTCGACGGACGCCGGAGGCGGCACCGCTTCCCGCGCAGGCACCCGATGCGCGGCGGCGACCCTGGAGGCCGGCGAGCGCGTCGCAACTGCGGGGGCCGGAGCCGGAGATCCGGCCAATCTGGACGCCTTGCGTGGCGGCACCGTGCGTCGCGGCACCTCGGCTTGGGCTTGCTGCGTCGTTTCGGGGTGCTGCGTCGTTTCGGGGTGCTGCGTCGCCGAGGCAGCCGCCGTTCCACCCTGCGTTTGCAGATGATGCGAAACCGTCATCCACCCGGCAATGACGAGCACCGGGAACGCGAGCCATAGCGGCTTGTGGGCCGCGCGCCCCAGCAGGGCAGCCACGTTTTGCCTGCTGCCGGCCCACTTGGCTGCGGCCTGGCTCGCAGCCGGCCTGTGGGCTTTACGCGGCTGCATGAACATGGTGGTGTCGGGTTCCTCCGCAAGCGCCCCGCCCACCCGGGCGGCTTTTGCCGGCTTGGCCCCTTTTGCCGGCTTGGCCCCTGTGGCGGACCCGCGCGCTCCCTGGGCAGCGGCGGCATCCGGGTTTCGCAATTCCCGGGCGAATTCCCGGCCGGTCTGGTAGCGATCCTCGGGCCGCTTTGCCAGCGCACGGCTGATGATGCGGTCAAACGCCGGCGGCACGCGGTGATTGATCGTGCTGGGCGGCGCCGGCTCCTCATGCAATATCTTGTACATGATGGCGCTCAGGTTGTCGCCATTGAAAGGCGTCGTCCCGGCCAGCATTTCGTAAAGCACCACGCCCAGGGCAAAGATATCCGTCCTGCCATCCGTGTGCTGGCCCGCCACCTGCTCCGGCGCCATATATTTGGGCGAGCCGAGGACGGTTCCGAGCTGCGTGCGCGAACCCGCAGGAATCTGGGCAATGCCGAAATCCATGATTTTGACGTCGCGACTGGACGTAATCATGATGTTTGCCGGCTTGATATCGCGATGCACCACATGATTTTCGTGTGCGTAGTTCAACGCACTCGCAACGCGCGCCACGATTCTGCCGATCATCTCCGGCGGCAGCACCACGCCCGAATCGAGCATTTCGCGCAGCGATTTGCCTTCCACGTATTCCATCGCGATATAGGCCATGTCGCCAGTCTCGCCCACATCGTAAATGGTGACGATATTGGCGTGGCTCAGACATCCGGCAGACTTGGCCTCGCGGTAGAAGCGCTCCTCGAACTCGGCGCGTTCCTCTTTCGAGAGATTGAGGTTGATCGTCTTGATCGCGACCGGACGCTCGATCAGCGGATCGGCAGCCTTGTAGACGGTCCCCATCGCGCCCTGGCCAAGCACGGACACCACTTCATAACGACCGATTTTAGTTGTTTGACTGGACATGCGGAGGGCTGGCCGGACGGCTTGCCATGGGGCAATTCCTAGTGAGAGAATTCTTGGGCAGAAAGTATAACAAACAGGAAGAGACTACCGTTTTGACGAACGCCGCATGCAGCAGCCCCCTGACACTTGAAATCGCCGCCAAGACCGACCCGGGCATACTGCGAAGCCTGAACGAGGACAGCATCGCCACGGTCAACGACCTCGGGCTGCTGGTTCTGTCAGACGGCATGGGGGGCTATCAATCCGGCGATGTGGCCAGCAGTCTTGCCACTCAAACCATCGTTGAAGGACTGACCCGGGAATTACAGGGCAGGTCCCCCAGCAACTCTGACGTTGCCCGTGTTGTTGAAGATGTCGTGAAGCAGGCCAACCAGGCAATCTTTCTGGAAAGCCAGCAACGCGCGCAGCGTATTCACAGTGGGCAGAACCAGGCCATGGGCTCAACGCTGGCGCTTCTGCTGTTCCGGGACAATCGGGTCACGCTGGCGCATGTCGGCGATTCCCGAATCTATCGCCTGCGCGCGAACCGCCTGGAATTGATGACGCATGACCATTCCTTGTTGCAGGAGCAGATCGACCAGGGAATCCTCGATTCCGAGGCCGCCGCAACGTCACACAACCGCCACCTCGTGACGCGCGGTCTGGGCCTGGAAGCCGAGGTGGAGATCACGCTGGATGAGCGCGAGGCCCTGCCGGGTGACATCTATCTGGTCTGCTCGGATGGCCTGAACGATATGGTCGACAATACGGATATCGAACTGGTGCTCAATTCTCTGCAGGCCAATTTGCCGCTTGCCGCCAGCCAACTGGTCATGGTCGCCAACGACAACGGCGGTGACGACAACATTTCCGTGATCCTGGCAAAAGTCGGGGCGAAAACCTCGCCAGATGCGAAGAAAAGTGGTCTCTTCTCCTGGCTCTTCGGACGCTGAACCGCATGGCAAAACTAATCGTCAGTCAAAACGGTGAGATCATCGAGAACCGCTTCCTCGACGCGCCCAGCTTCACCATCGGCAGCCGGGCCGAGAGCGACCTGCGCCTCGCCATCCAGGGGGTCAGCCGCTCGCATGCCCGCATCACCTCCGTCGGCAACGATGACATCCTGGAGGACCTGAACAGCACCAATGGCACGCTGGTGAATGGTCAGCCCATCACCCGGCACATCCTGCAGAATGACGATGTCGTCGAAATTGCCGACATCCAGATTCGCTACCGCAACCACAAGGCGATCGATGGCCCAAGTTTCGACCGCACAATGGTCATCAAGGCGTCATCTGCCCAGGATGGCGCTGCGCCCGCCCAACCGGTCGGCGCCTATGCGCTGGCGACGGCAAAGAAAGAACACCGCTTCAAAGCGGGGGCTCGTATGGGCCTGGTGCGTGTGTTCGATGGCGGCGGCCCCGGCAGGGAAATCGATCTATCCAGGGTGCTGCATACCTTCGGCACGCCCGGAAAACAGGTTGCCGTGATCAACGCCCGTCCGCACGGCTATTTCATCACCCATGTCGAGGGGAAGAAGCCGGCACGCCTGAACGGCAAATCCATCGGCCAGCAACCACAGCCGCTGGCGCCCAATGACGTGATCGAAGTCGGCGACGAAAAACTGCTTTTCCTGCTCAAATAGGAGAAGCCCGTCGCTTCCAACGGCATCCGCCCCGCAGCCTCCGCGTACCGCCAGGCGCGGGCCGGCCTGCATCGTGGGTACACCCCATGCCTCGGCGCCGCGTCCCGGTCCGCGTTGATGCCCGCGTTTGCCAAGCGCGCTTTTTTGCCCGCCGCGCGCTCCACGCGGCGATGGCTGTCTATATTTCAAGCCAAACGGATGAATGACCCATGCGGTATTCGGAACACACGCTGATCGGATATGGCGTCTCGCTCGCCCTGGCGGGTGGCATCGCGTACGCCGCGGAAAGGAACACGAGCATGGAGCTGACTTCAAGTGCATTCGCCCCGAATACCGACATTCCGAGCCTGTATACCTGCGAAGGGCATGACCGGTCGCCACCGCTGGCATGGGCCGGCATACCAGCCGGGACAAAAAGCCTGGCACTGATCGTCGACGACCCCGACGCCCCCGATCCGGCCGCGCCGAAGAGGACCTGGGTGCACTGGGTGCTCTACAACATCCCGCCCGACACCCCCGGGCTCGCGGCCGGCATGACCCCGGCGAACCTTCCGGCCGGCACGCGCGCAGGCCTCAACGACTGGAAGCGCGAAGACTACGGCGGCCCCTGCCCGCCCATCGGCCGCCATCGCTATTTTCACAAACTGTACGCGCTCGACATTCTCCTGCCGGTTTTGCAGCCGGCGACCAAAGCCTCGCTGGAAAAGGCGATGCAGGGACATATCCTGACGCAGAGCGAACTGGTCGGGTATTACAAGAAGAAAAAATAGGCCGGCAGGTTAGGTGCGGGGCGTCTGGCTGCTTCGGCCGCGCGCGCCCATAATCCGATATCCCAGAAATATCCGGTTTATCCATGCGCCGCCTCTCCACCCTTCTGCTCGTAGCCCTGCTGTCCGCCTGCGCAGCCCCGCCCCCGGCGCCAACGCCTGCCGTCCCAGCCCCCAAGCCGCCGCTCAAGATCGCCCTGGTCCTGGGTGGCGGCGCGGCGCGCGGCTTCGCCCACATCGGGGTGATCAAGGCCTTGGAGGCACAAGGCATTATGCCCAACATGGTTGTGGGTACCAGCGCCGGGGCGGTGGTAGCGGCGCTCTATGCATCAGGCATGAGCGGCTTCGACCTGCAGCAGCTGGCCCTGGGGATGCAGGAGGACATGCTGGCGGACTGGACCATGCCCAACCGCGGCGTCTTGAAGGGCGAGGCGCTGCAGGACTTCGTCAACCAGAAGGTAAGAAACCTGCCGATACAGAAGATGGCAAAGCCTCTGGGCGTGGTGGCGACCGACCTGCAAAACGGCGAGATGGTGCTTTTCCGCCGCGGCGACACGGGCATGGCGGTCCGCGCCTCCAGTGCAGTGCCGGGCGTGTTCCAGCCCGTCGAAATCAATGGCCGCGATTATGTGGATGGCGGCCTCACCTCGCCGGTTCCGGCCCAGGCCGCGCGCAGCATGGGGGCCGATTTCGTCATTGCCGTGGACATCTCCAACGTCCGGCGCCGGGACAAGCTCTCCGGCACCCTGGACGTTCTGTTGCAGACCTTCGCCATCATGGGCCACACCATCAGTCTCTACCAACTCGAGGATGCTGACGTTGTCATCCGGCCGCAGACGTCAGCGGTGAGCAGTACCGACTTCGCAGACCGCAACCAGGCCATCCTGGAGGGCGAAAAAGCTGCCGCCGCCGCGATGCAGCAACTGAAGGCCAAGCTCGCCAAGGCTCAGCAGCGCTAAGGGCGCCAGCGACACGGGGCG
>JBLMYH010000301.1:0-12072 GCA_050258175.1 Hyphomicrobiaceae bacterium | reverse complement strand
GGTGAAATAGCCGACGAAGGTGAAGCCCGTCCACAGCGCGATGGCGAACCACACGACGTGCTTGAGGCCGCGCTTTCTCAGCTTGTTGGCGTTCCATGGCGAGGCGTCGAGTTTCTTGCGCGCGAGGTGGTCGCCTTCCAGCCACTTTTCCACCCACATGAAGATCTCGGTGTACACGGTCTGCGGGCAGGCATAGCCGCACCACAGCCGGCCGGCCACCGCAGTGAACAGGAACAGCGACAGCGCCGACAGGATCAGCAGGCCGGTCAGATAGATGAAATCCTGCGGCCAGAACACCAGGCCGAAGATGTAGAACTTGCGCGCCGCCAGATCGAACAGCACCGCCTGGCGATGGTCCCATTGCAGCCAGGGCATACCGTAGTAGAGCGTCTGGGTAAGCAGCACCAGCGCGATGCGCCAGTTGGCGAATACGCCATGCACTGCGCGCGGCTGGATTTTCTGCCGGATCGCGTAGAGCTGCTGCTCGGTCGCTGCGTCGGCCTGCTTGGGCGCAGGGGTGGGGTTAGGTTCCATGGGGCCGGGCCGTGTGATTTTGAGGAATTGGCCTATCAGGCCGAAGCCGGCCTGATAGGCCAATTCCCCGCCGCACCCTGATTTGCCGGAAGCGGCGGGAAACTGGGGTCAAATAATGCGGGCCTCCACCCGGCGCGCTTCGGCCGGGCCGCCTTCACCCGTCGTCACTTCGGGCTTGCGCAACTCGATCCGGTCTTCGGCAATCCCGGCCGCCGTCAACGCGTCGCGAACTGCCTTGGCGCGGTTCTGGGCGAGCTCGGCATTGGCGGCCGCGCCGCCCGTCGTATCATGGAAGCCGGAGATGGCGATGCGGGCGTCGGGATTGGCCTTGGCGAAATCGATGATGGGCTGCAGGGCCGTAGTCGCCTCAGCACTCATTTCTGCCTTGCCGGTATCAAAGTATATTTTGGCTACCTGCGGCGAGGCGGGCGCAGCGGCTTCGGCAGCCGGTGCCGCCGGTGCGGCTTCTGCGGCCTTGGCCACCCCGCCACCCAGACCATACACGTAGGCCGCCAGAAGATGCAGCTTGGCCTCCTTGTTGGAGGTGGTGCCGAGCGTCTGGCTCAGGGCGGGCATGACGCCGTTGCGGCCCTTGGTGATGCTCTCGATGATCGTGGCCTCGCTGCCGCCATACAGCCACACCTTGTCGGTCAGGTTGGGCGCGCCCAGCGCCTTCATGCCGGTGCCGTCAGGCATGTGGCAGGCGGCGCAGTTCTCGGCGAAGACCGCCTTGCCCGCAGCGGCCAACGCCGCGTCATGCTTGCGGCCCGACAGCGACAACACGTAGTTCGCTACCTGTTTGATCTTCTCCGCGCCGAGGATCGGGCCCCACGCCGGCATTACGGCGTTGCGGCCGTTGGCGATCGTGGCCTGGATGGTGTCGGGGTCGCCGCCGTACAGCCAGTCCTTGTCGGTCAGGTTGGGGAAGCCCTTGGCGCCTGTGGCGTCGGAACCGTGGCACTGCGAACAGTAGGTCAGGAACAGGTGCTTGCCGATGGCGCGCGCATCCGGATCGGCGGCCACGGTGGCGATGTCCTCCTGCATATACTTGGCATAGAGCGGCTGGAACTGGGCTTCGGCGGCTTTCACCTCAGCCTGGTATTCCCCTCTGGAGGTCCAGCCCAGCAGGCCGGCGTAATTGCCCAGTCCCGGCCACAGCGCAAGATAGCCCAGGCCGAAAATCATGGTGCCGTAGAACAGCCCCAGCCACCAGCGCGGCAGCGGGTTGTTGAGATCTTGCAGGTCGCCGTCCCAGGTGTGCTCCATGAGTGCGGCCTTTTCACCGGGCGCAAACCTGCGGGTGGTCTGCGATTTGAGGAATATCCAGGTGCCGAGGATGCTCACCAGGGTGAGGACGCTGATGTAGATCGGCCAGAAGCCGCTTGTGAAATCGCTCATTGCTTGTCTCCTTGTTTGGCCGGCCTGTCGTCGTCATTCTGGAAAGGGAGCTTCGCGTCTTCTTCGAAACGCTGCTTGTTTCCCTTGCTGTAGGCCCACCAGACGATGCCGATGAATACGACGATGAACGCTGCCGTGATGATGCCGCTGAGGGTTCCGCTGTCCATGCCGGTCTTAGTTCTTCGGGGCGTGGGTGCCCAGTACCTGCAGATAGGCGATGACGGCATCAAGCTCGGTCTTGCCCTGCAGCGCCGCGGGGGCCTCGGCGATTTCCTGCTCGGTGTAGCCATGGCCGACGAGGTTCAGCGTGCGCATCTTCGCCTGGACGCCGGTGTCCTTGAGCGGGCGGTCGAGCCATGGGTAGGCGGGCATGATGGATTCCGGTACCACGTCGCGCGGGTTCATCAGGTGTGCCACGTGCCAGTCGTCCGAATAGCGGCCGCCGACGCGCGCCAGATCGGGCCCGGTACGCTTGGACCCCCACAGGAAGGGGCGGTCGTAGACGTACTCGCCTGCCACCGAATAGTGGCCATAGCGCTCGGTTTCGGCACGGAACGGCCGGATCATCTGCGAATGGCAGCCGACGCAACCTTCGCGGATGTAGATGTCGCGCCCCATCAGTTGCAGCGCCGTGTAGGGCTTCAGGCCTTCCACCGGCGTGGTGGTGGAGGTCTGGAAGAACAGCGGGACGATCTGCACCAGCCCGCCGACGCTGACGATGAGAATGGTCAGCACGATCAGCAGACCGAGGTTCTTTTCGATGTTTTCATGCGAAATCATGTTCGGTCTCCTGTTAGGCGAGGACGGCTTGCGGGATGGGAGCGTCGTTCACGACACGCCCGATGCGTACGGTCTGCCAGACGTTGAAGGCCATCATCAGCATGCCGGTGAAGAACAGCGCGCCGCCCGCGAGACGGATGCCATAGAACGGATGCATGGTGCTGACCACTTGGGCGAAGCTGTAGGTCAGCGTGCCGTCGGCATTCGCTGCGCGCCACATCAGGCCCTGCGCCACCCCGGCGATCCACATCGAGGCGATATACAGCACCACGCCGATGGTTGAGAGCCAGAAATGCCATTCGATCAGCTTGGTGCTATACATCGATTCGCGGCCGAACAGGCGCGGGATCAGGTAGTACATGGAACCGATGGTGATCATCGCCACCCAGCCCAGCGCGCCGGAATGCACGTGACCGATGGTCCATTCGGTGTAGTGGGAAAGCGCATTGACCGTCTTGATCGACATCATCGGGCCTTCGAAGGTCGACATGCCATAGAACGACAGCGCGGTCACCATGAACTTCAGGATGGGGTCGGTGCGCAGTTTGTGCCATGCGCCCGACAGGGTCATGATGCCGTTCATCATGCCGCCCCAGGACGGCGCCAGCAGCATCAGAGAAAACACCATGCCGAGCGATTGAGCCCAGTCGGGCAGGGCGGTGTACTGCAGGTGGTGCGGGCCCGCCCACATGTAGATGAAGTTGAGCGACCAGAAGTGGACGACTGACAGGCGATACGAGTAGATCGGGCGGCCGGCCTGCTTGGGAATGAAGTAGTACATCATGCCGAGGAAGGCGGTGGTGAGGAAGAAGCCCACGGCGTTATGGCCGTACCACCACTGCACCATCGCGTCCTGCACCCCGGCGTAGGCGGAGTAGGACTTGTACCAGGCGCTCGTGCTGCCGCCGAGAATCCAGGGCAGTTCGGCGCTGTTGACGATATGCAGCAGCGCGATCACCAGGATGTAGGCGCCGAAGAACCAGTTGGACACATAGATGTGCTTGGTCTTGCGTTTGACGATGGTGCCGAAGAACACCAGCGCGTACGACACCCACACCACCGCGATCAGCAGGTCGATCGGCCATTCCAGCTCGGCGTATTCCTTGGAACTGGTGATGCCCATCGGCAGCGTGATCGCGGCCAGCACGATCACAGCCGTCCAGCCCCAGAATGTGAAGGCGGCCAGTTTCTCCGCCCACAGGCGGACCTGGCAGGTGCGCTGGACGATGTAGTAGGAGACCGCGAACATTGCCGAGCCGCCGAAGGCGAAGATCACCGCGTTGGTGTGCAAGGGTCGAAGACGGCCGTATGAAAGCCATTCGATGCCGAAGGTCAGGTCCGGCCAGATCAGTTGCGAGGCCAGGATGAGCCCGACCAGCATTCCGACGATCCCCCACACCACCGTCATGATGGCGAACTGGCGGACGACCTTATAGTTGTAGGTTGTCGCTTCCATACACACGTCTCCCGTGATTGATGACTTGATTAGTACATGCGAATTTAATGATGCAATTCACATATGAAGATAAATATATCTTGTTAATGGGGTGTGTCAAGATGTCGCACCCTGCAGTGCCCAGGCCAGACCGCCGCGTGTTGTTTACTTGCGAAAACCGACGCATCCCTGTTTTTTTATGTCAGATTTAGGCTTGGTATAGCTCAGTTTGCATGCAATTGATATGCATCAGGTTTCCAGACCCGGCGGCACCCGCATCTGCTTCATCCGTCACGGCGAAACAGGGTGGAACGTGGAGCAGCGCATCCAGGGGCATACGGATGTCCCGCTCAATGAAACGGGGCGGTCGCAGGCCCTGGCGATGGCGTTCAATGCTGCGCACCATCGCTTCAACGCGATCTACAGCAGCGATCTGGTGCGCGCGCTGGACACGGCACGGGTGCTGGCGCAGCGCGAAGACCTGGAAGTGAAATGCCTGCCGCAACTGCGAGAGCGCCATTTCGGGTTGTTTCAGGGCCTTACCGCAGCGCAGGGCGCCGCGTTGCACCCGCAGGCGTATGCACACTATCTGGCGCGCGATCTCGACTACGACTTTGAAACGGGGGAGTCACTGCGCCGCTTTTCCGAACGCGTGGGCGAAGCGATCGACTGGCTGGCGCGGCACCACAGCGGACAGACGATTGCGGCGGTCAGCCACAGCGGGGTGCTTGATGTGATCTACCGCCGTGCCACCGGCCGTCCGCTTACCACACCGCGCGATTTCACGATCCCCAACTGCGCCCTCAACTGGTTTCATTTCGACGGCCAGGGCTGGCATCTGCAAGCCTGGGGCGATCGCCATCACCTGCACGAGGTGCTGATGGAGCCGCCCGAATGAACGCGCCGGCAGAATGGGTGGTGTTGTTTCGCCACGGCCACAGCGAATGGAATCTTTCCGATCGTTTCACCGGCTGGACCGACATTCCGTTGACCGGAATCGGTCTGGCCGAGGCGGCCGCAGCGGGACGGCGACTGGCGCAGGCGGGCTTCGCTTTCGACGAGGCGCACGGTTCGGTGTTGCGGCGCAGCCGCCAGACCGTTGCGGCGTTGCTGGCCGCGATGGGCACGCCCGACGTACCGCAGTTCACGACCTGGCGCCTGAACGAGCGGCATTACGGTGCATTGCAGGGCATGAACAAGCACGAGATTTTTGCGACCTGGGGCGAGGAGGCCTCGCGCCGCTGGTGGCGCGGCTATTTCGAACCGCCGCCGTCACTGGACCCCGATGACCCGCGTCACCCGCGTTTCGATCCGCTGTATGCCGCGCTGCGGCCTGAGGCGCTGCCGGCCAGCGAGAGCCTGCAGGACTGTCAGCGGCGGATGTTGCCGTATTGGAACGAGGTACTGGTGCCGCGGCTGCGCGATGGCCGGCGCCTGCTCGTGGTGAGCCACGGCAATACGCTGCGCGGTCTGGTGATGCATCTGGACGGCCTCTCGGCCGAGGCGATGGAGCGGGTGGAAATCCCGTCCGGGGTTCCGCTCGTGTACTGTCTTGCACCCGACCTGTCCGTGCTGGGGCACGCGTGGCTGGACAGGCCGGCGCCTGCGTAGCCGGCGGAGTCAGCTGAATCCCAGGTCCTGTGCCAAGCCGGAATGCGTGATGTGGCCTGCGTGCACATGCAGCCCCGCCTGCAGTCCCGCATTCCCCTCAAGTGCCGCCAGGCCCTGCGCGGCCAGCGCCTGCACGTAGGGCAGCGTGGCATGGGTGAGCGCCTTGGTCGAGGTACGGGCCACGGCGCCCGGCATGTTGGTCACGCAGTAATGGACGATGCCCTCGGCCACGAAGAAGGGATTGCTGTGGGTGGTCGGGCGCGAGGTCTCGGCGATGCCGCCCTGGTCGATCGCCACGTCGACCAGCACCGCCCCCGGCGGCATCCGCCCCAATAATTCGCGGCTGATCAGGCGCGGCGCATGACGGCCGGGAATCTGTGCGGCGCCGATCACGATGTCGGCGTGTTCGAGGCTGTCGGCGACCGCGTCGGGCGAGGAAAAGCGCGTTTCCACCCGCGCGCCGAACTGGGCTTCGGCGTGAGCGAGCTTGTCGGTCTGGCGGTCGATGAGGGTGATGCGCGCGCCCAGTCCAACCGCAACCCGCGCCGCGCTCATTCCCACCACCCCCGCGCCGATGATGAGCACCCGCGCGGGAGGCACGCCGGGCAGGCCGGTGATCAGCTTGCCGCTGCCGCCGTGCGACTTGTGCAGCCCCAGCGCGCCCATTTGCGGCGCCAGCCGGCCGGCGATATCGGACATCGGCTGCAGCAGCGGCAGGACCCCGTTGGGCTTGCTCACGGTTTCGTACGCGATTGCCGTCACCCCGCGCGCCATCAGCTTGCGCGCCAGGTCCGGCGCGGCGGCCAGGTGCAGGTAGCAGAACAGCAACTGGCCTGCGCGCAGCCGCTCCACTTCGCCCGGCTGCGGCTCCTTCACCTTCACCACCAGCTCGGCCGCATAGACCTCGGCTGGCGTGCCCACGATCAACGTACCGGCAGCACGATAGGCTGCGTCGGCGAATCCCGCTGCAGCACCGGCGCCGGTTTCAACGCTTACGCTATGGCCAGCCTGGGTGAGGACGCGCGCGCCCTCGGGGCTGAGTGCCACCCGGTATTCGTGGTTCTTGATTTCCCTGGGGATACCGATGTGCATGACGAGTCTCGCGCGGGTTGGATAGCTAGCAGCATAGCCAAAGCCGCCATCAGCTTGAAGTGCAGCGGCTTATTGCGCCGGGTTCGGATCGGCGCGGCGCTCGGAACGGCAGTGGCGCATTCTCGACGAGGCGGAACCCTGATCGGGCCTGCTAAGAAGGCCGCCAGGCGAAAAGTGGCTGCGCTTCAGGCGAGCTGCCGCACGCATTCGCGCACCAGTTCCGGGCCGCGGTAGATCAGGCCGGAATACAGCTGTACCAGCGCCGCGCCGGCGTCGATCTTTTCACGGGCGTCGTCGCCCGACAGAATGCCGCCGACGCCGATGATCGGCACTTCGCGCTTCAGGTGGCGCGCCAGTTCGCGTACCACGCGGGTGGACGCCGCGCGCACCGGCGCGCCGGAAAGACCGCCGGCTTCCTCCGCATGTGGCAGACCGGCGACGGCGTCGCGCGCAATCGTGGTGTTGGTGGCGATCACGGCGTCGATGCGGTGCATCATCAGCAGGGCGGCGATCGCGGCGATCTGCGCGTCGTCGAGGTCGGGCGCAATCTTCAGTGCGATCGGCACGTATTTCCCGTGTTGTTGCGCAAGCTCGGATTGCCGCAGCTTGATCGCTGAGAGCAGGGCGTCGAGCGCCTCGTCCTTCTGCAGTTCACGCAGGTTCTGCGTGTTGGGCGAGGAGATGTTCACCGTCACATAGCCGGCGCGCGCGTAGACCCTGTCGAGGCAGGTCAGGTAATCGTCCACCGCATGCTCGTTCGGCGTGTCTTTGTTCTTGCCGATGTTGATGCCGAGCACGCCTTGGAATCCGCTGGCCTCGACGTTCCGCACCAGATTGTCGACGCCGAGGTTGTTGAAGCCCATGCGATTGATGATGGCGCGGGCCCGGGGCAGGCGGAACATCCGTGGCTTCGGGTTGCCGGGCTGCGGGCGCGGCGTCACCGTGCCGATCTCGATGAAGCCGAAGCCCAGCGCCGCTAGCGCGTTGATGTGCGCGCCGTCCTTGTCGAGTCCAGCTGCGAGGCCCACGGCGTTGGGGAAATCCACCCCCATCACGCGCACGGGGGTGCCGCTGGCGCATGGCAGCAGCTTCAGCAGCCCCAGCGCATGCGCGGCATCGAGAGCGGAGAGGGTGAAACCGTGCGCGGTTTCGGGGTCCAGGCTGAACAGGGCGGGGCGCAGAAGCGAATAAAGCATGGGCAGGTGCGGCAGGCAGGATTGGCCTGCAAGTTTATCAGGGGGAATCCCGCTGCGCCGTCGCAGATCCGGCGGGCGATGTTATCCTGAACTTACGTGCCCTTGCACGTGTCTGTCTGGTCCAATGCAAACCCTGTTATCCGACCCATCGGCACATCCATGACTACCCCGTTCTCTCTGCAACGCCTCGTCCTGTTTTTCTGCGTATTGATCGCCCCGGCCGCCTGGGGCGCGTCCCTCATCCCGCCGCCGCCCGAATTGGCCGCCAAATCCTGGGTGCTGATGGATGCCGCCAGCGGCAACATCCTGGTCGACCATCAGGGCGACCTGCGCCTGCCGCCGGCCAGCCTGACCAAGCTGATGACGGCCTACATCGCGACGCTGGAAATCAAGCGTGGCCAGCTGCACGAAAACGACATGGTCACCATCAGCGAAAAGGCCTGGCGCACGGGCGGTTCGAAGATGTTCGTCAAGGTCGGCAATCAGGTTTCGGTCAACGATCTGTTCCACGGCATCATCATCCAGTCGGGCAACGACGCCAGCATCGCGCTGGCCGAGCATATCGCCGGCGACGAGACCGCCTTTGCCGCGATGATGAACGCCGAAGCCAAGCGGCTTGGCATGCGCAACACCCACTTCATGGACGCCACCGGCCTGCCCAATCCGGGCCATTATTCGAGCGCCCGCGATATGGCCATACTGGCGCGCGCCATCGTCTATGCCGATCCTGCTCACTATGCGCTCTACGCGCAGAAGGAGTTCACCTGGAACGGGATCCGGCAGCCCAACCGCAATCTCCTGCTGTGGCGCGACGACGGCGTCGATGGTCTGAAGACTGGCCATACCGAAGAGGCGGGCTATTGCATGGTCGCCTCGGCCCGGAAGAGCGGCGAACGTCTGATCGCCGTCGTTTTCGGTACCAACAGCGAAGCCGCGCGTGCCAACGAAACCGCCAAGCTGCTGGCCTACGGATTCCGTTTTTTCGAGACCAAGGTGTTCAACAAGAAGGGTGACGTGCTGGCCGCAGCACCGGTGTGGAAAGGCGCCGCGCGCACGGTCAAGGCGGGCGTGAACGACGATCTGGCCGCCACCGTGGGCCGCGGCGAGGCGGCCAAGCTGACCACGCAACTCATGCTGAAACCGACCCTGATCGCCCCGGTGAAGCAGGGTGATGTGATCGGCAAGGTTGAAATTCTCCAGGGCGACAAGGTGATCAAGCAGGCCGATGTCGTGGCGCTGGAGAACGTTGAACAGGGCGGCTTCTTGCGCCGCATGTGGGACAGCGTTCGGCTGTTTTTCAGGAGCCTGTTTGGCTGACGCAAGGCTTGCACGGGTTCTGTATGCAAGGCGGCCGCGCAAAGGCGCGGCCGCTTTTTCTTTCTGGCCGGTGGCTGGAAATGGGCCTTTGCTTACTCGGACCCAACGCGCCGGTCGAATGACAGCGTCACGCCCCTGCCATCCAGCCGCCCCACACGATCAGCGCAAGGCCGGTGACGCGACCGATCCAACCGCCGTGCGGCAAGATTTTTTCCGCCAGCACAAAGGCAGCGAGCAGCGCGACCCACAACAGGTTCATGACCCCGACGACGAACAGGATCAGCATCAGCAACCAGCAGCACCCGGTGCAATAGAGGCCGTGCCGCAAGCCCATGACGAGCGCTCCGCGGGCCCCCTCGCGCCACTCGGCCAGAAGAAATGCGAGGGGGGAGCGGCAGCGGGTGAGGCAGGCGTGCTTTGCCGGAGTCCACTGGTAGAGTCCGGCGGCAATCAGCACCGCGCCGCCCAGCATCGGACCTGCTCCTGCGAGTGCCGGCGTGGCCCGCAGGGCGGCGTGCATTCCCCATTGAACCAGGGTGGCGGCGAGGCTGAACCCTATCCAGGCAAGCAGATAGCCCAGCAGAAACAGCCCGCAGGCGATCATCGGCCGGCCCCGGCCAGGGCGCCCGTTGCGAATGCGCACAAACAGCAGCACCATCGGGCTCGCAGACGGCGCCATCATGCCGGTCATCATGATGGCCCACATCGTGAAAACCAGCGCCAGATCCCGCGCTCCCCATGCCTGGGTGCCGGGCATCGCCATGTCGACCTGGCCCATGTGGTCCATGGCCCAGGACTGGTAGCCCAGATAGGCCCACGCCAGCGCGACAATCCCGGCCAGCGCGGCGGCCATCGCCACGCTGGCCGCGCGCCGTTCAGGCCTGGTAGCTGAATGGCGAGTAGAAGCCATTCTTCTTCGAAATCTCGACGTCGAAGCCGTGATCGTGGAAGCTCAAGCGCTTCGAGTGGCACACCACCGCCGGATAGCCCGGAACGACGGTAAACGGAACGTTGGAAAGCGTGACCTCCTCTCCGCCCTGTCCCGCCAGCGCCTCGATTTCCATCTCGGCCAGGTGCGGAATGGTCAGGCTGCGGTGTTTGCCGTCTGCACGATAATCGATCGCCGCGCTTTTGGCACCGAGAACCTCGCCGATCAAAGGCCCCAGCGCCGCGAGGTGGCCGCCGGCCGCCCCCGAGAAGATCTTCGTCAGCGCATCCTGCTGGTTCGCGTCGGCCTTGTCGTCCAAATACAGGGCGACTTTCCATTGCGTCTGCAGCATGTGTCCCGGTACGTGCGCAAACAGCGCGGCATTGAGCCCGTCGAGGCGGGTGTCGGCGAAGCTTCCCTGGTCGATGTGCCAGCCGATCAGCACGTTGCACGCGTCATCCGTCGGCGGGCTCGTGAACACGCACGGGCAGGCCGCCTCGCAGTTGCAGGCCTCGAAGTAAGTGCCTGCCACTTTCCATTGTGTCTCCATGATGTCTCTCCTTGGCGGTTGGCATGGCCGGAGGGACGAGGCTTTCCGCCCCCCGAAGGCGAGCCCCGGGCTCGTCGATGCAACGCCCCACGCATTGCCCGACTTTGATTTGTAGCACTTCGTGAGGCATTTGCTGCGGCGCCGTTTTTTATGCCGTCCCCGGGTCTGCGCAGGCCGTTGATACCTATATTGAAAGGCCTCACGCAGGAAGGCCGACATGTCTACCCGCTTGTTTTCGTTCATCGGTGGCGATACGGGCCCCTGGCGTGTCGCCGCAATGGAAGCGATCATCGGCGAGCCACTGCCTGCGGCGGGAAGGCTCGAAATCGCTTCCGGTTCAAAGACCCCGCCAGACCTGCATGCGGCCTGGGTGCTGCGCGGGATGACCAGCAACGAGCGGTACGCCGTCCGCGACGTGGATCGGAGCCAGCTCGCCGCTCGGCAGCAAGTCCTCGGGCGCCCCGAGGCAACATGCGCGGCACTGATCCCCATTCGGAAGAGCGGGGCTTGGTGGGCGCTCACGCAGAACGCGCGCCAGCACGTTTTCGAAGACCAGTCCAGGCACGCCGAAATCGGGCTTCGACATTTTCCTGAGCTGGCGCGACGGCTTCACCACTGCCGCGATCTCTCTGAGAGCGAGCCGTTCGATTTCCTCACCTGGTTCGAGTACGCACCGGCCGAGGAGGCGGCGTTCAACAAGCTGCTTGCCGCGTTGCGTGCGACGGCGGAGTGGAAGTATGTCGAGCGTGAGGTCGACATCCGGCTGGTGCGTGACGAGGCATGACGCTTCGATGCCCGGCGCGGTGCAGCGGACCGGCCTCGGCGTCCGCTGAACGCAGTCGGCCTGCCGTCTCTTAGCTGCCGCACTGCAGAAACGACAAGGGCCGCAATGCGGCCCTTGTCGTCGGAACAGGCGAAGGATTACTTCTTCGCCGTGCGCCGCAGGCGGTTCAGCAGCCGGCGCGCCAGTTCGCCGAACAGCTCGGTCTGGGTCGGGTGCGGGAAGATCGCCTTGGCGACCTGGGTCAGCGTCATCTCGCCCGCCACCATCATCACGCCGGTGCCGATCAGCGTGTCGGTATGGTCGGCGAGATAGTGCACGCCGATGATGCGGCCGGTCGCCTTGTCGGCCACCAGCTTGATCATGCCCTCGGTCTCGCCGGTGATCATCGCCTTGGCGTCGATGCTCATCGGCATCTTGGCTTCCACCGCGTCGATGCCCTTGGCCTTG
>JBLMYH010000300.1:0-5043 GCA_050258175.1 Hyphomicrobiaceae bacterium | reverse complement strand
AGCCGCGTCAGCTCGCAGGTGAAATGGCTCATCCAGTCGTCCTCGGGAACGCCAAGCTCGTCCATGACGTGGCTGATGATGCCTTCCGGGGTGTCGTCGACGGCGAGGATGCGCTTGATGTGCAGGCCGCGGATGAAAAGGCGCAGGTTGCGCCGCGCCACCGCGCTCCACGCCGCGAACAGGCCCTTCTCGCGCCCGGGCATCTGCCATACGGACTGGCCTTCGTCGAAGAAATCGAGACAGCTCTTGATCACGAGTTCGTCCAGCGTCGCCCCGATCCCGGTGCCGAAGAGCATGTCCACGATGGCGTAGAGGGGACGGCCCGGGGGCATGTCCGCCCCGACCTGCGCCGCCAGCGCCGCACCGGTGGTTTTCCGCGCAGGCACGGAAAACCCGTTCAGCGCGGCGTGAACGTCTGCGGCATCGGCGAGCGAAGGCGGCAGGCCGATCGGCTCCTCGATCTCGCTCAGCAGCGTCATCAGCAGGCGGCGCAGGTCTAGGCCGGCGAGGTCCGGCTGCATGGCGAGGAAGCGTTCCACCTGATTCTGAAGCGCGGCGAGATCGACCTTGCCGGACGCCAGATAGCGCTGCTGGGTGTGCCGCGGCAGGAAGCCGCGCGCGCGGAACAGGCGCGCGCCCTCGCCGATTGCCTCCTCGAACGGCAGGTGTTCCAGCCCGTAGAGCGGGTTGTGGTGGATGAAGGTGCGCATGGGCCAGAAGAAGGGGATGGGCTCCCCGGCCACGTGGACCATGGTGCGAATTTTCAGTCGTCGCCCGAGTTCGAGCTTCATAGGCCTCCTCCGGTCAGATACAGGCCGGCGGCGGCGAAGATGCCCAGCACGCCGGTCAGGGCCAGCGTCGAGGCGCGTCCGATGTCGGCGCTGGGCGCCATGCGGGCGGCGCCGAAGATGAAACCCTGCAGCAGCTTCGTCGCGGCCCAGCCCCAGATCAGCCAGATCGCCAGTGCGCCCACGGCGCCCGCCCAGTCGAGCGCGTGCAGCACATGGAGCAGGGCGAAGAAGCCGGGGAAGGGCGGCGTCGCGACCGCGGCCAGCACCGTCACCGCCAGCACGCCGGACAGACGCGGCAGGGAACCGATGAGGCCGCCCTGCAGGCCGGCGTAGGCGGCGCCGAAGCGGCGGGTCAGCGGGTGGGTGAGCAGCATGATCAAGGCAGGCGGCAGACTGAACCAAAAAGCGAACAGGTGAAGATCCGCGATGTCGGCGCCGGCGGCGGCCAGCGCCCAGGTCAGCGCCAGGCCGGACGTGGCGAGAAAGCCGGCCCACCGTCCCATGTCGCGCACGGTCAGCAGCCGCAGCGCGTAGAGGCCGGACGTCAGGAGCGCCCAGGGCGCGACGTAGGGCGGGACGGCGTGCGCGGCGATCTGCAACAGCGCGACACCCAGTTGGGGCCACAGCAGCAGCAGCGCGCAGCGTGTGGCCGGGTTCGGCAGTTTCATGAGGGCGGCGTTGAACACGACGCTCAGCGGAAACAGCGGCAGGAAGAGGGCGGCAATCAGCAGCAGCGTCATGTCACACCCACCTTGACCAAACGTTGAGGCGCCGCGACACGCCGAGCACCGACTGGGTGAGCCAGGCGTACACGTCGGCGACGTAGAACTCGCGCGAGACCAGGGAATAGAAGGCGAGCCGCAACGGCGAGGCGTCGCCGCGGTGCGCGCGGCCGTTGGCGGCGGCGTAGTAGGTGGCGAGCCAGCCGGCCACGATGGCGGCGGTGAGAATGGCCACCAGCACTTCGAAGGTTGCCAGCGGGATGCTGGCCGCCGCGTAGATGCGCTCGCTCAGCATCCGGTCGGGGTAGAGGAAGAGGTCGAAGCCGTGCTCGATCAGGGTATAGCCGGCCACCACGATGATCAGCGAGAGAATGATCATCGCCATCAGCCGCCACGGGCTGTCCACGCGCAGGCGATAGGTCGCGAACAGGAGCTGGGCGCCCGTCACCCAGCCGAAAAACAGCAGGATGATCCCGCCCTGTTCGCCGACCGAGTCGCCGCCCATCAGCCAGCGCGACGCCCCCAGGACCAGGACTGGCACCACCACGGTGATGGCGGCCGCCACCACCCAGGGCAGGCGCGATGCCAGCGGCTTGCGCTCGACCACGAAGGTGTAGACGTCGTCGTGGGGCACGCCGTCGTGCTTGCGCGCGTTGCCGATCACGCCGCCGGCGCCGAGGAACAGGGTGCCCTTGAACAGGCCGTGGGCGATCAGGTGGTAGATCGCGAGCGAGAACGCGCCGACGCCGACCTCGACGAACATGAAGCCCATCTGCCCCATGGTCGAGTAGCCGAGGGATTTCTTGATGTCGTTCTGGGTGAGCATCAGGATCGAGCCGAGGATCGCCGTGACCAGGCCCACCGCGAACACCAGGTGCAGGACGCCGCCGGCGTGCACGAACACCGGCGCGAAGCGGTTGATGATGAAGCCCCCGGCGTTCACCACGCCGGCGTGCATCAGCGCCGACACCGGGGTCGGCCCCTCCATGGTGTAGGGCAGCCAGGTGTGGAACGGGAACTGCGCCGAGCGCGCAAACGCCGCCAGGGCGACCAGCAGCGCCACGACGCTGAGCACCGGGATGCCCGCCACCGTGTGCGCGTCGGGCGCGGCGGCGATGCGTTCGAACAGCGTCGGCAGGGCCACGGTGCCGTAGGTTTCGTAGAGCAGGACTGCCGCCAGCACCAGCGGCAGATCGCCCAGCCGATAGGTCAGGAAGGTCCAGAAGGCATAGCGCTGCGCCGCGGGCCGGGTCGCGTCGTGGCCGAGCAGGAAGTAGAGCAGCACGCCGATCAGATGCCACGCCACCAGCAGGGTGACGAGGTCGCCAGCGGCGACCATCAGCAGGATGGCTGCGGCCATCAGGTCGAGCAGGATGTAGAAGCGCGCGTAGCCAGGCTCCTCGGCCATGTAGCGCACCGAATAGACGTGCACGACGAGGCTGATGCCCGCGACCATCAGCGACATCACGCTGGTCAGGGGGTCGAGATAGAGGCTGCCCCAGCCCGACCCGAACGACGCCCACTGCGGCTGACCCTCGACCAGATAGAGCGCGAGCGCGGCTGCGGCGAGCAGGACGGTGAGCACGCTGAAGCCAACGCTCAGGCGTGCCACGCTGCGCCGTGGCAGGTCGCCGCGCAGCGTAATGAACAAGGCCGACAGCAGGGGGGCGGCCGGAAGCAGGATTGTGAGCTTGTCCACCGCGTCAAATCCTCCTAAGTCGAGAGTCGTCGTTGTGCCCCGGGCGTCCGCAGGCGGTTCTTTGGCTCATCGTGGCGGCGACGCGTGTGACCCTGGCGCAAGGATGGTTAATCCATAAGCGATTATCTAGAAGACGTCCTGTAGGGGTGCGTCCAAGTTATCATTTCGCGCGCAGCGGAGAGCGGCGCGCGTGGACGCGCCACGTCAGCATGCACGATAGCCACGTGCAATCCTAGGGTCGCTTATCCATATAAAACAGTCTTATTTTTTTATGGCAACGATTAACTAAAGTAAATGGATTGACGCCGCGGTGCGCGACGCGTTGGCGGGGGGGGTGACGGTTCAGCTTTTCGCGCGGGCCGATCGCTTGGCCGGGGGCGACAGCGGGGCGGTTTCCCCGCGGTCGAGGAGATAGTCGAGAAACGCCCGCGCCACGACCGACAGCTGCCGCCCCGCCGGATAGACCGCGTACCAGTGGCGCAGGATGGGGAAGTCCTCGACATCGAGCACGGCAAACTGCCCCGGCTGGTTAAGCGCGAGCACGTGGCGGGAAAGGGCGGAGATGCCCAGGCCGGCGAGGATCGCCTGCTTGATGGCCTCGTTGCTCCCCAGTTCCAGGCGCGGATGGATGTTGATGCCGTGCGTGCTGAACGTGCGCTCGATGGCGTTGCGCGTACCCGAGCCCTTTTCCCGCATCAGCCACGGCTCCGCTGCGATGCGGTCGAGCGGAATCCTCTTTCTGTGCGCCAGGGGATGGTCCGGTGCGGCCAGCACGACGATGGGGTTGTCCATGATGGGGGTGGCGACGACGTCGATGTCCTCCGGCGGCTGGCCGACGAAATAGAGGTCGTCGAGGCCGTCGGCCATGCTGGCGAGCACCTGCTCCTTGTTGGTGACCCGCAGCGACACGTCGATGCCCGGGTAGAGCTTGGAGAATTCGCCCAGCAGGCGCGGCGCGAAGTACGATGCGGTGGTGATCGCCATCAGGCTCAGTTGCCCCTGCTTCATGCCCTGGCGCTCGGCGACCGACATGGTGAAGCGGTCGAGGATGCCGAAGATCTCGCGGGTGGCCTGGGCGAGGTGCTGGCCGTCTGGCGTCAGGTGGATCTTCTTGCCGACCTGCGCGATCAGCGGTACGCCGACCGCCTCGGCGAGCTTTTTCATCTGCATCGACACGGTCGGTTGGGTGAGGTAGAGCTCCTCGGAGGCACGGGTGAAGCTGCCGAGCCGGGCGATGGCCTCAAAGATTTCCAGTTGGCGAAATGTGGTATGGCTGCGCATGGGATCAAGCTCGCTGCATGGGCTACAAGATAGATAATACTCTATTGTTCAAATAGAAAAAATCGACTGTTATTGATGATTTGATTGCTGCATGATGCGCTTCTCGCGTCGCAGACCATATCTGCGTCGGGGTTTTTCTCTACTTGAACTGGAGGCTGTCATGGCTGTAAAAACCTATAACGCCGGTGTGAAGGAATACCGGCAGACTTACTGGATGCCCGAATACACACCGCTGGATACCGACATCCTCGCGTGCTTCAAGATCACCCCGCAACCGGGCGTGGATCGTGAAGAAGTGGCCGCCGCCGTGGCCGCCGAATCGTCGACCGGCACCTGGACCACCGTGTGGACCGACCTGCTGACCGACCTGGACTACTACAAGGGCCGCGCCTACCGCATCGAAGACGTGCCCGGCGACGACACCTGCTTCTACGCCTTCGTGGCCTACCCGATCGACCTGTTCGAAGAGGGCTCGATGGTCAACGTGCTGACCTCGCTGGTCGGCAACGTGTTCGGCTTCAAGGCCCTGCGCGCCCTGCGTCTGGAAGAC
>JBLMYH010000299.1:0-6501 GCA_050258175.1 Hyphomicrobiaceae bacterium | reverse complement strand
GGCGGTGATGGCCGGCTGCAGTGCGGTCCCGGCGGCAAACGCTCCACCCGTCGAACTGCCGATCGTGCAGTCCTGGAGCGGAGACTATCCCGTTGCCGAACTGAAGCTGCTGCCGGAAGGGCAACAGCAGTCCGGCGCAGGTTACCTGGGCAGTGCCGCGGCATTCGCCTCCATCTGGGCCGCCTTCAGTCCGGGCGAGGCCGTCCCGACGGTGAATTTCCGCAAGCAGGTGGTGGTCTTCCACCGGAATGTGAATTTCTACAACCGCACCCGCATCTTCAAGGTCACGCTCAAGGACGGGGGAGCGGAGGTGCTGGCCACCGAGACGATGTCGGCCATTCCCATCACGGACAAGGTGTCGATGGCGCTGGCGGTGGTTCCACGCGCCGGCGTCAAGGCCATCCGGTCAGGCACGGTGCGCATCCCTGTACGCACGGAATAACGGAATGCCACCCGGTCATGCCGGCCCGATGGGACCAAAGTCTAATTTTTCTTCTGTCCGCCACGACGTATCGTTATTCAAATGGGTGCGTATCGTTTGGCTTCTTGAATTACCCGCAGAATTGTCCCGGCCAAGTGTCACGGATTGAACACTCACACTCAGGAGGTAAGAACATGCACAAGGCAGTCCAATTCGTATCCATGGGCGCGTTGCTGGCGTCCTTCACATTGATGGCAGCAAGCACCGCACTGGCAGAAAACTCGGGGTATCTCGGTGATTACGCCGCATTGAAAGAAGTCAAGGATGCGGCGGGCAACACGGTGATGCGCTACGTGAACCCAAAGCTCAAGCCCGGCATGTACAAGGCGGTGATGATCGACCCCACCCAGTACTATCCCGCCCCCAAACCCAGCGAGCAGGTCAGTTCGCGCACGCTCACCGACATCAGCAACTACCTGGACAAGGGGCTGCGCGACACGCTTGGCGCAAAGGTCATGATCGTGTCCGAGCCGGGGCCGGGCGTGCTCAGGATACGGCCCGCGATCACGGCGGTCGCCCCGAAGAATGCGGGGCTGAAACCCTACCAGATGATTCCGGTGGCCTTCGTGGTTTCGTCCGTAGCGGGACGTGGCAAGGAAGCAAACATCGAAGTCGAAGTGGATGTGGTGGACAGCGTGACCGGCGAACGCATGGGCGCCTCGGTGCGCAAGGGCGTGGGCGCCAAGCTGGCAAGCGACAAGGCCGCGCTGACGCTGACCGACGTGCAGCCACTGCTGGACCGGTGGATCGATAGCGGTTCAGCGTTCGTTGCGGAGCAGATGAAGTAAGCCCGTCATGGCCAGCCCCATGAAACTGCTTGGCCATCTGGTCTTGTGGATCGTCCTGCTGGCGGCCACTGCGTGGGGCAGCGCGGCCTTGTGGTTCGACGGACCCGTTTCGCGGCCGCTGGCCGGCCTGCTCGCGGGGGCGTATGCCCTGGCCACCCTGGTGATGCTGATCAGGGTGCGGCCCATGCGCCGGGCCTATGCCGGCGCTCTTGTCCTGTTCGCGGTCCTGCTCGGCTGGTGGCTCAGCATCGAGCCGAGCAACGACCGCGACTGGCAGCCGGAAGTGGCTCGTCTGGCCTACGCCGACATCGACGGCGACCGGGTGACGGTCCACAACATCCGCAATTTCGATTACCACAGCGAGACCGACTTCACGCCCGCCTACTACGACAAGACCTTCGACGTCAGCAAGCTCAAGTCGGTGGACCTCGTTGCGGTGTACTGGATGGGCCCGGCCATTGCCCACACCATCCTGAGCTTCGGTTTCGAGGGCGGCGATCACCTGGCCTTCTCCATCGAGACGCGCAAGGAAAAGGGCGAGGCCTATTCCACGATCAAGGGTTTCTTCAAGCAGTACGAGTTGTACTACGTGGTGGCCGACGAGCGTGATGTCATCCGCGTGCGCAGCAACTACCGCAAGGACCCGCCGGAGGATGTCTACGTCTACCGCCTCAACGGCCCCATCGAGAACGGCCGCCGGCTGTTTCTCGAATACATCCACCGGATCAACCGCCTGAAGGAAAAGCCGGAGTTCTACAACACGCTGACCGACAACTGCACCACCGGCATCTGGATGAACACGCGGGTCAACCCCGGCCATCCGGCGCTGTCGTGGAAGATCCTGGCCAGCGGCTACGTGCCGGAATACCTGTACGAGGCCGGCAGGCTCGCGCCCGGTACGCCGTTCGACGAACTGCAGCGCAGGGCGCATATCAATGCGCGCGCGCAGGCGGCGGATCAGGCCGCGGATTTCTCGCGCCGCATCCGCGTTGGCATACCCGGCATGGATGCGGATGCCGCCCATCCCCTGCCAGTGGACAAATCTGCCACATCGCGATGAAGTGCCGGACGCCGGAAACCTGCATGCACCGCCTGAACGGCAGTCTTGCGCTCTGCCCTGTATGCACTGCCCGCGACATCCCTCAATCCCGAGAAATGGGAAGCCCCGCCCCTAGAGGAATCTGATCGTGAACCAGCCCCTGCGCAGCACAGCGAAACTCGGACGTCTTCTGTCGGCCTTCTTCGTCGTGGCTTGGCTGGCGATGCCCCCCGCCCTGGCCCAGGCCCCTTCAGAACCTCAGGCGAACCCGATCGCGCGCCCCAAGATCGGCCTGGTTCTGGCAGGCGGCGGCGCCAAGGGTGCGGCGCACGTGGGCGTGCTCAAGGTTCTGGAGAAAATGCACATCCCCATCGATTACGTGGTGGGGACCAGCATGGGGTCCATCATCGGCGGGCTCTACGCCTCCGGAATGAGCCCGGAGGAGATCGAGCGGGAAATTCGGAGCATCGACTGGAAGGACGTCTTCGTCGACGAACCGAAGCGAGAGGATCGCTCGTTCCGCCGCAAGCAGGACGACGCGCTTTATGTATTCAAGGCCAAGCCAGGCTTCAACGACGGCAAGATCGAATTGCCGCTGGCCTATGTCCATGGCCAGAAGTTCGATCTGCAGCTGAATCGTCTGACCGCGCGGGTGAGCGACATCAAGGACTTCGACCGGCTTCCCATCCCTTTTCGTGCCGTCGCGACCGACCTGGAAACCGGCAAGGAGGTGATCCTGAAGTCGGGCAACCTCGCCCGCGCGCTGCGCGCGAGCATGGCTGTGCCGGGGGCCTTCGATCCGGTCGACATCGACGGCAGGCTGCTGGTGGATGGCGGCATCAGCAACAACGTGCCCGTCAGCGTGGCGAGGGCGATGGGCGCGGACATCGTGATCGTGTCGGACCTGGGCAGCGACATGCTCAAGCGCGACCAGATCACCTCGGCGCTGAGCGTGGCCGCGCAAATGGTCAACTTCCTGTTCGCGCTGAACTCCCAGGAACAACTGAAGAGCCTGGGTCCAAAGGATGTCCTCATTACCTCCAAACTGGGGGACATCGGCGCCGGCAGCTTCGACCGCATCAACGAGGCCATGCCCATCGGCGAAAAGGCCGCGCAACAGGCCGCTGACTCGCTGCGCCGCTATTCGCTCAGCAAGGCGGATTACGATCGTTACCTGGCGGCCCGCGCGAAACCGCCGGCGCAAGACGTCAAGCTGGCGTTCGTGCGGATCGAGAACCACTCCAGGGTCAGCGACGCGGTCATCGCCAGCCATCTCAGCGCCAAGCCCGGCGTGCCCCTGGACGTCGCCCAGTTGGAGCGGGATATCCAGCAGATCTACGGACTGGAAATCTTCGAGTCCGTGCGCTACGAACTGGTCGAGGAAAACGGCAAGACCGGCCTGGTCATCCAGGCCAAGGAAAAACCCTGGGGCCCGAACTATCTGCAGGCCGGCCTGATCACCTCCAGCAATTTCAAGGGCGATGCGCCCTTCCGCCTGGGGCTGACCTACACCATGACGGAAATCAACCCGCTCAACGGGGAGTTGCGTCTGGGCGGCCAGATCGGCGATGAACCCGCGCTCTTCGGCGAGATCTTCCAGCCCCTCGATCCGGGCGCGCGCTACTTCGTGACGGGCAAGCTCGGCTACCAGAGCAAGAACATCAATCTGTTCGACAGCGCGGGCAACAATTATGCCCAGGTCCATGCGAGCGGCTATGCATTGGAACTGGGGGCGGGCCGGCAATTTGGCACCTGGGGCGAGGCGCGGCTCGGTTACCGCCGCGAGACCGGCAAGATCGAAATCGGCATCGGCGCGCCCGCCCCCAGCCAGGATTACGATACCGGACAGTTCTTTGTACGACTGACCGACGACAAGCTGGACAGCGTGTATTTCCCGACCCGCGGGCATGTCGGCAAGCTGGAGTGGAGAATGTCTCGCGAAGCCTTCGGCGCCGACACCGACTTCGACCAGGGAACGCTTGGTTATAGTTATGCGTACAGCTGGGGACGCAACACGCTGTTCGGCAGCGTGCTGGCGAACATCACGCCGGGCAAGGATGCCCCCATCCAGAGCCTCTACCGGCTGGGCGGCTTCCTGCGCCTGTCGGGCCTGTCGCAGGACGAACTGACCGGCCAGCAATCCGGCATCGCGCGCCTGATCTACCTTCGCCGCATCAACGATATCCAGCTGTTCAAGGCCTATGCGGGCGCCAGCCTTGAGCTGGGCAATGTCTGGCAGGATTCGGGAGATCTCTTCAATGACTCGATCGTCGCGGGCAGCGCCTTCATCGGTGCGGACACCCCCATCGGCCCGCTCTATTTCGGCTATGGGCACACCGACAACGGGAACGGAAGCGTCTATTTGTTCCTCGGGCCGCTGTTCAGCTTCTAGGTATCCTGAATAGGGTGTGAGACACGCGGCGATCCGTCCGGACGGACGGTCTGGCAAGGCTGAAAAAATCCCGCATGCGTCTGGACAGGAAGAGGAAGTTCCTCTATTGAGGTCATAAACCAGCATGCTCAGTGTGATGTGCTCGATTCGAACCCATGCGACGGCGGGCGGGCGACCGCTGCGGCACTCATTGGACGAAACGAAGACCTGCGCTCTGCGCGCTCTGTTCTTCGCCTTGCTGCTGACACTGGCGGGGTGCGCCACCCCGCTGCGCCCGCCCGCGCGTCCCCCGGCAAGCCTGGCGCCGCCGGTTCAAGTCCCGGAGAGCACGTGGTGGCAGATCGATAGCGACATCGCCGCGGCATCGCTGGCCGCGAAAGAATCGGCCATGCGCTACGCCAGCGGCACCATGGCGGACTGGAAGAGCCGCATCCAGAAGCGTACCGAGACCGACTTCATTCCGTGGTTCACCGACTTCTGGACCCAGCAATGGCTGGCCATTAAGGTGGCCTGGTACAAACTGAGCGCCGAAAAAGGGACCGATCCGACCGTAAAACGGTTGTCTGCCTATTTGCAGTCGCAATATCAGGAGCGCGTTCTGGAACCCGTTGCCAAGGAAATCGATCCTGACAAGGTCAGGGCGCAGGCGACGAAACTCTACGTTCAGCGCCTCAGAGCGCAACTTCAGGAAATCCCGCGACGCTACGGCGTGCCTGCCGAGCAATTCGACCGCAGGATCAAGGACATTCGCGCGATTGCGCTGACGCCTCCGCCAGCCCACAGCGCCTCGCTTTATGAGATTCTCCACGCCGAGCCGATCACCGCGCTGCCTGCCTATGTGGCCCTGGTCGCCCGGCTCCGCAGGGGCTCGGGCACCACGGGCAATGCGCCGTCGGACGCCAGGATATCGCCCGTGGCGAAACGGGCCAGCGAAATCCTGATCGACAGGCTCATCACCAGCGGCGGTGCAGGCGCGGCCGCAGCAGTGGTCGGTGGCGGCGCAGGCGTAATCATTTCATTCGGTGCGGCCGGCTTTGGCGCGATGGAGTATGAGAAGGAGCGGCCGAAAATGGAAGCCCAGCTGCGGGAAACCCTGAGCCTGGCGCTGGACGATGCGTGGCGTGACTTGATGGAAGACCCTGCCACCGGGGTGATGGCAGAGGTCTATTACCTGTCTGAACATATCGAGGGAAGTCTCGTCAAAACCCTGATCCTTCCCGCCCCCCTCGAACCGGCGCCGCGAGGCGTCCCGCTGCCAGGCGATCCGCCCCTCAACGACGAAAAAAGCGATGGCGAGGGGCCGTCCGGCACGGGCGAGCAAATGAATAAGGCGACTCGTCTGGCCTTGCTTGCGCAATGACCCGGTCATGCGTTGGGCTGCGGAGTCTGCTGCCGGCAGCTTGTGCGACATCGCCGGTCTACGACGATGTGCCGGTGACGTTTCGTGGCGACTGGGTGCCACAGACGCAAAGCTGCGACACGGCATTGAAGCTCGTCGTCGAGCGCGATCGCCTGGTGCTGAAGAACGGTATCGAGACGCAGACCTTCAAGGATATCGATGTCTGCCACTCCTGTGTCGGCGGATCGAAGTCCGATGGCATCGAAATATGGCTGATTCCGGCGTTTGGCAAACTGGCCGCGGCACGCGGCCAGGCCATGCGCGACGCCCTAGTTCGATTGGGTCTCGACAGCCGCCGGCTGTTTCTCGAATACATCCACCGGATCAACCGCCTGAAGGAAAAGCCGGAGTTCTACAACACGCTGACCGACAACTGCACCACCGGCATCTGGATGAACACGC
>JBLMYH010000298.1:0-19355 GCA_050258175.1 Hyphomicrobiaceae bacterium | reverse complement strand
TTCTCCAGGTGGCCAAAGCGGCCAGCGTGGACAGCTACACGCAATGCGGCCATCAGTGCGACTGGAACAGCCAGGCAGGCCATTTTGTGGCTGAATCCGTGCTGGCTTGCGTCAAGCCTGCCGAGGCGGGCGGCAACGCTGCATGGGATGCGGCGATGCACGCGCGCATGGCGCGCGCCTGCGAGTCCATTGCCGCAGGCAATGGCACGAGCAATAGTGAACCCGCGGCGCAATACCGCATCCTGGCGGAATTTTTGAGTGCTTGAAGGAGTTCATATGAGCAGCGCACAACGCGTCGTCGTCGACCCCATCACCCGCATCGAGGGCCATTTGCGGATCGAGGCCGAAACCGACGCCAGCGGCAAGATCACCAGTGCCTACTCGGCCGGCACCATGGTGCGCGGCATCGAGATCATCCTGCGCGGACGCGATCCGCGCGACGCCTGGGCTTTCGCCCAGCGCATCTGCGGCGTCTGTACCCTGGTGCACGGCATCGCCTCGGTGCGCTCGGTCGAGGACGCGCTGCATCGCGCCGTCCCCAGCTACAGCATTCCGAAGAACGCCGAGCTGATCCGCAACCTGATGATTGCGGCGCAGTTCGTGCACGACCACGTGATGCACTTCTACCACCTGCATGCGCTCGACTGGGTCGACGTAGTGTCGGCGCTGAAGGCCGATCCCAAGGCCACCTCGACGCTGGCGCAATCGATCTCCGGGTATCCGAAGTCGTCGCCGGGCTACTTCGCCGAGGTGCAGAAGAAGGTGAAGACCTTCGTCGAGCAGGGCCAGTTGGGCATTTTCGCCAACGCCTACTGGGGCCACCCCGCCTACAAGCTGCCGCCGGAAGCCAACCTGATGGCAGTGGCCCATTACCTCGATGCGCTCGCCTGGCAGCGTGACGTGGTCAAGCTGCATACCATTTTCGGCGGCAAGAACCCGCATCCCAACTTCGTGGTGGGCGGCGTGCCCTCGGCCATTTCGGTCCAGACCGGCGCGGGCCCGGGCAAGGGGCCGCATTTTCGCGGCGGCCAGGATGCCACCGCGCTCAACGTGGTGGGCCTGGAGACGATCCAGAACGTCATCCGACAGATGCGCGAGTTCGTCGACCAGGTCTACGTACCGGACACCCTCGCCATCGCAGGATTCTACAAGGACTGGGGCAGCCGGGGAGAAGGCTTGGGCAACTTCCTGTCGTTCGGCGACCTGCCGTCGAAGGGCTTCTGGGACACCGATTCCTACCTTATTCCGCGTGGCGTCATCCTCGACCGTGACCTCTCCAGGGTCCACCCCATCGACCTGGATGCGGACAGCGAGATCCAGGAATTCGTCAGCCACTCGTGGTACAGGTACAGCCAGGGCGATGGAAAGGGCCTGCACCCCTTCAAGGGCGAAACGGAACTCCACTACACCGGCCCGAAGCCGCCTTACCAACACCTCGACGTCAACCGCAAGTATTCCTGGCTGAAGTCACCGCGCTGGAAGGGAAAATCGATGGAGGTCGGCCCGCTCGCTCGGGTGCTGATGCTGTACGCCAGCGGCAACGCTCAGGCCAAGGAACTGGTGAGCTACACGCTGAAGACCCTCGACGTGCCGGCGAATGCCTTGTTCTCGACACTGGGCCGCACCGCGGCGCGCACGCTGGAATCGAAGATCCTGGCCGATGCCATGCAGGGCTGGTATGACCAGCTCATCGCCAACATCAAGGCCGGCGACATCAAGACCTTCAACGAGCAGTACTGGGAACCGTCAACCTGGCCCAAGCACATGCAAGGCGTCGGCCTGATGGAAGCGCCGCGCGGCGGCCTTTCCCACTGGATCGTCATCGACGACGCCAAGATCAGCAACTACCAGGCCGTGGTGCCGAGTACCTGGAACGCCGGTCCGCGCGACACCCAGGGCCAGCCGGGCGCCTACGAGGCGGCGCTGCAGGACAACCATGTGATGCACGACCCGAAGCAGCCGATCGAGATCCTGCGTACCATCCATTCCTTCGACCCGTGCATTGCCTGCGCCGTGCACGTGACCGACCCGGACGGCGAAGAACTGGTGCAGGTAAAAATCAAGTAAGTTGCCGAAATGATTCTGAACGTGGAGAACATGCAATGAAGCCGATGAACTATGCACTCATGATCGTCCCGACCGCGACCTGTCTGTTTGCAGGGACGGCGTACGCGCACCCTGGCCACGCCCCGACGGGTTTCGCCGGCGGGCTGGCGCATCCGTTTCTGGGCGTGGATCACCTGTTCGCCATGATCGCGGTCGGCCTGTGGGCAGCGCAACAGGGCGGGCGGGCCCTGTGGGCCGTCCCGGCCGCCTTTGTCGGCGCGATGGCGCTGGGCGGCGCGCTGGCCTGGTCGGGCGGGGTGCTGCCGCATGTCGAGACGACCGTCGCCGCGTCGGTACTGCTGCTGGGGCTGCTGGTCGCCACCCAGCGACGCGCCTCGGTCATCGCCGGAATGGGCGTGGCCGGCGTGTTTGCGGTCTTCCATGGCTACGCCCACGGGCTGGAAATGCCCCAGGCCGCATCACCGGTCCTCTACGCCTTGGGTTTCGTGCTGGCGACAGTCTGTCTGCATGGCGTAGGCATTGCCGGGGGGCTGCTCGGCCGCCACGCGATGCGGTTGGCCGGCATGGGCATCGCGGCCACCGGCGCGGCGCTGCTGATTCTCGCGTGAGTGGCCTCGAATCAGGTGGCTGATCCGCTGCAAAGACTGCTCGATGCCGAGGCCCGCGCACAGGCGGTGATCGACGACGCCAGCCGGGAACGGCAGCGCATGATGGATGAAGCGCTGGCTGCGGTGCGTGATGCCGAAGCCCGTTTCGACGCCGGCCGGGCCGAGTTGCGGGCGCCTTACCTGGATGAGGCACGGGGGCGCGCCGACAAGATGGTGGGCGAGCTGACGCGTAGATACGGCGAGCGCCAGCGCATGCTGCGCGACCTCGCCGCCCGCCATGAAGCCGAAGCGGTGGACGCGGCCTTCGCGCTATTGCTCGATCCGGGGGTATGAAGCTTCCCCGCCACAGACGGTAGGGGAAATCCGCACCGCCGTATGCCAATGTCCGCCTACCTCGGTACCCGCGTCAGCCTGTATTCCGGTCGCCTGTTGCCAGACGAAGCACTGCAGGCGCTGATCGAGGTGCCGGACAGCGCGGTGGCGGAGCGGCTGAGCGGCGAAGGCCTGCCGCAACTGGCGACGGGCTACGACAGGAAGGACGGCGCGCAGGGCCGTCTCTCGCTGGAACAACGCATCATTGCCCTGATCCTCGACGAGACACGCGTGCTGATCCGGCCGCTCTCCGGCGACGCACGTGCGTTTCTGACTTTTTGGACGGCACGCTTCGAGATGTCCAACGTGAAGACCCTGTTGCGCAGCAAGATGACGGAGGAGCGTCCCGCGGCCATCCTCGCCCGGCTGATCCCGATGGGAACGTTCGGTCGCCTGGACAACCAGGATCTGGCCCACGCCGAGGATGTCGGCGAACTGCTGCGCCGCCTGGAAACCGGGCCCTACGCCGGCATCGTGCGCCGCGCCCGGCGCGCGTTCGAGCAGAGCCGTGATCCGTTCAGCCTGGATGCGGCGCTGGATCGTGGCTATTACGAGGGGCTGGTGCAGCGCGCCAGGCCGCTCGAGGAAACGGTGGGCACGCCGTTTCGCAGCCTCATGGCCAATCTCGTCGACCGCATCAACCTAGTCTGGCTGCTGCGCTATCGCTTCAATTACAAGCTGCCGCCGGCACAGGTGTATTACCTGCTGGTGGCATCCCGCTACACCTTGCCCAGCCTGCGTCTGCGGGAACTGGCGGCGCTGGACAGCGCGGAGGCGGTGCTGGCCGCGCTGCCCGCGGCATGGCAGACACGCCTGTCCGGCGTGACCGAAATCCCAGCCGTTTTCGCGCGCATGGAGCACGCCGCCGCCGAGCAGGCGCTGCGGGTGCTGCGTTCCCGTGCACCCGAGATCGCCCGTGCGTTCGCCTACCTGATCCTGCGCGAACGCGACCTGCGCGCCGTCCGTGCGGTGCTGCGCGGGCGCCATCTCGGTTTGGCCGAGGACGATATCCGGCTGGCGCTGCGACGCGCCCCTGAGTTGAACTGATGCTGCGCGCCGAGCCCCTGCTCAGGATTCAATTGTTGATGCTGGCGTCCGAAGCGCAGGATGTCGCGCTGACGCTTGCCCGCTATGGCGTGTTCAATCCGGCGCCGTGCGAAATGGACGCGCTCGCGGAAGCGCCTGCCGCCGCCTATCGGGAAGCCTGGCTGGAAGCCGAGGCACGCCTGTCCAAGCTGCGGCAAGAGTGTGGCGACACCGGCTCGCTCGAGCTTCCCGAAAATGCCGAAGCGCCGTCGCTCGCCGACCTGCAGGAATTGAACCTTTGGCTGAAGGACGTCTGGAGCGCCTGCCTCGCGTGCCGCGAGAACGAAGCGCAGATCGAGGATTACCGCAGCCATCTCGGCGCGCTGGGAGACACGCTCGCCAAACTGGAAGGGCTGAATGTGGATCTCTCGCGTCTGCTCCGCGCCGACAGCCTGTTGGCGGTGAATATCGGCAGCCTGCCGGCGGCGGAGTTCAAGCGGGTGAGCGAGGCGCTGTCCATGACCGGCTATCTGGTTTCGCGCTTCGATCAGACCGGCGGACAGGTATTCGTGGTGATTGCCGGACCGCGCGCGCGGCATGACGAGGTGCGTGGCCTGCTGGCCCAGGCGGGCTGGCGCAAGCTGCCGGTGCCGGATGAACTGCGCACCCATCCGCAGGCGGCGCGCGCCTGGCTGGAAGCCGAGCGCGCCCGCCTGGATGCGCAATCCGTGGCAGCCCGCCAGGTCAGGGACGGACTGCGCGTCCAGTTCTACCCGCGCCTGCGCGAAGCGCGGCAGCGCGTGGCGCTGGCGCGCCCGCTGGCCGAGGCCGCGCAGGCGGGCATCCCCGGCAAGGGCGGGCTGGCCGCCTTGTCGGGCTGGATTCCACGCCGGCAGCTGGATGAACTGCGAGCAACGCTGGACGCACGTTTACACGGCCGCTACTGGCTCGATCCGCACGCCCTCTCCGCCGCCAACGTGGCCGAGGTGCCTTCGCTGGTGCGCTATCCCGGCTGGCTCCGGCCTTACGTGCCGCTGGTGAAAAGCTACGGGGTGCCGCGCTACGGCGAATTCGATCCGGCGCTGGTGTTCGCCGTCACCTACCTCTTGCTGTTCGGCGCCATGTTCGGCGACGTCGGGCACGGTGCGGCGATCCTGCTGCTGGCCCTGGTGTTTGCGCGGCGTCTGGGTCGCATGGCGTGGGTGGGCGTCGCGGCCGGTGCCGTGTCGATGCTGTTCGGGGTCTTCTACGGCAGCGTCTTCGGCTATGAGGACGTCATCGAAGCATTCTGGCTGTCGCCGCTGCACGATCCGATGCGCGTACTGACGATCGCGATCGCGTTCGGTGTTGGCTTCATCGTGTTCACGCTGCTGGTCAACGTCCGCAACAAGTGGGTGGCCGGACACCCCGGCGAAGCGCTGTTCGATTCCGGCGGCCTGGCCGGGCTGGCGTTCTATCTCGGCGCTGTCGGCGCGCTGGCGGGCCTGTCCGGCGCGGCGGATGTCGGGCAACCCGCCGCGATACTGGCTGGCTTGGGCATCCTCGTGGTGGCAGTGTTCAAATGGCATGAAGCGCGTGCCGCCCTGGGCGAGCGCATGCTGGTGGCCCTCATCGAGACGCTGGAGACCGCGATCGCCCTGTTTGCGAATACGCTGTCGTTCATGCGCGTGGCGGCCTTCAGTCTCAACCATGTGGCGCTGGCACTGGCGGTTTTCACCCTGGCCCACGGCCTCGATGCTGCCGGTCATGGGATCACCCTGGTGCTGGGCAATATCGTCATCATCGTGCTGGAAGGCGGCATCGTGGCAATCCAGGCGCTGCGCCTGATGTATTACGAGGGGTTCTCGCGCTTCTTCAGCGGGGATGGAAGGGAATTCGTTCCGTTGCGGCTGGAGAAGCGCATAAGCAGCTAGCAGCTAGCGGCAAGCCGCAGCGGATGCGCAGGCGCGCGTCCACTGCTTGCTGCGTACCGTTACACGACAAAAGGAGAAAACATGAGTTGGTTGATCGCATTGATGAGCCTGCCGGTGGCCGCGACGCTGGCCGCGGGCATCTGGCTGACGTTGACGCCGCGGCGCGTATCCGCAGGCTGGCTGAAGGGCGGCCTGCTGGCCAATCTGGCGCTGTTCGGCCTCGGGGTCGCCGGCGTCCTGCTGATGGGCGTGCAGGAGGTCATGGCGGCCGAAGCGACGGCGACGGCGGTACGGGAAATCACCCTCGGGCAGGGCCTGGCCTTGCTCGGCATCGGCTTGCCGACCGGTCTGGCTGCGATTGCTGCGGCAATGGCGCTGGGACCGATTGGCTCCGCGTCGCTCGCAGTGATCGCAGAGAAGCCGGAAATGTTCGGCCGCACCCTGGTTTACATGGGACTGGCCGAAGGGATCGCGATTTACGGTCTGGTCATGTCGATCCTGCTGCTCGGCAAGATCTGAAGCCGATGCACGCTGCTCCCGATACGCCTGACGGCGCCCGCCTGGTGGTGCTGGGCAGTGCCGGCCTTGCCGACGGCTTCAGCCTTATCGGTGCCGAGGTCCACGCCGACGCCGAACCCGCCACCGTGGAAACGGTGCTGGAGCAACTTGCCCGAAGCGGCGACGCGGCCCTGGTTCTGCTGGAGAGCACACTGGCCCACGCCGGCGGCCCCTGGCTCAATCGCCTGCGCAACGAAGGCGGCCGCATCGTCATCATCGAACTGCCGCCCTTGCCGTCGCCGCAGGACTATACCCCGGCGGTGGACGAGGTGGTGCGGGCGGTGCTGGGTCCGGAAGCCTTGAAATAGCGGCAGGGTACTTGGGATACGGGGATTTTTCTGTAATCTTGCAACTTGAAATGTGTTACTCAAGTTGTTGAATAGGGGACACAAAATGGAAGCGGGCACACAGGTCTCCCAACTCGAGCAGGCACTTCTGCTGCAGGCCGAGACGCTGGCACGCGAACTCCTGCAGAACGCCGAAGCGGCACGGGCGCGCCTCCTTGCCGAGTCGACCGAAAGGCTGAAGATGGCCGGCGAGCACGAAGTGCTGGCGGCCAAGGTCGAGGCCGAGCGCTCGGTACGGCGGCAAGTACAGGCGGCGGAAACGCGGCTGGCGGCCGAGCTCGATCGGCTGCGCTGGGCACTCACCGAATCCGCGCTGTCCGAGGTCAAAACCGTATTTCGCCAACTGGTCCAGGACGCGCCGCGTTATCTGGGCGTGCTCGAGGCCTGGCTGGCGGCGGCGGCGCGAGCACTGCCGCCGGGCGAACTGGTGGCCGAGGTGCGGCCCGAAGATGAGAAGCGGCTGAAGCCCGTGTGGGATGAAATCGTTGCGCGCGCTGCGCCGGGGCGCGTCGTCACGCTGGCCACGCACAGCCACCCCAGCGAAGGCGGCATCCGGGTGCGCCTGGCCGACAATCGCGCCCAGCTCGACCAGACGGTCGAGGCGCGCCTTGCGCGCCTGGCCGACGAACTGGCACGCGTGGCGATGGAACGGCTGTTCGCCAATGCGCCTGACCTCGGCACGCTCATTCACGGGTAGGGAAACATGGGGAAAATTCTCGAAATCAACGGCCCCCTGGTCAGACTCGAACTGCCGCAGGCCGTACTCGGTGAGCAGGTGCGGGTCGGCCACCTGGGCCTGGTCGGGGAAGTCATCGGCCGAGACGGCGACACGGCCCTGGCGCAGTTATACGAGCACACCGCCGGCCTGCGCCCGGGCGAAGTGGCAGAAGGCCTGGGCTGGCCGCTGTCGGTGGAACTCGGCCCCGGGCTGCTGGGCGGCATTTTCGACGGCGTGCAGCGTCCGCTGCAGGCGATGCGGGAACAGAGCGGCGACCGCATTGCCCGCGGCGTCGCGATCGCTTCGCTGCCGCGTGACAAACGCTGGCATTTTGTGCCCGATTCCACGCTGCATGCCGGCAGCGCGCTGGCTGGCGGCACCGTGCTCGGCACCGTGCAGGAAACCGCGTCGATCCAGCACCGCATCCTGATGCCGCCGCTGCTCCAGGGCGAACTGCTGGAACTGGCGCCGGAAGGCGAGCACACCGTCGAGGAGGTGATCGGCCGGGTGAGGCTGGCCGACGGTCGCATCGAGAAACTGCGCCTGTTTCACCGCTGGCCGGTGCGCACCCCGCGCCCCTTCAGGCAGCGCGACCATGCGGTGGCGCCGCTGATTACCGGCCAGCGCATCCTCGACACCTTCTATCCGCTGCTGAAGGGCGGTAAGGCGGCCATTCCGGGGCCGTTCGGCGCCGGCAAGACCATGCTGCAGCACCAGGTCGCGCGCTGGTGCAACGCCCAGATCGTCATCTACGTCGGCTGCGGCGAACGCGGCAACGAGCTCACCGACGTCCTCGAATCGCTGCCGGAACTGAAAGATCCGTACACCGGCCGCCCGCTGATGGAACGCACCCTGCTGGTGGCCAACACCTCCAACATGCCGGTGGTGGCACGTGAAGCCTCGATCTATGTCGGCATCACGCTGGCCGAATATTTCCGCGACCAGGGCTATGACGTGGTGATGGTGGCCGATTCGACCAGCCGCTGGGCCGAGGCCTTGCGCGAAGTCTCCGGCCGCCTGGGGCAGATGCCGGTGGAGGAGGGTTATCCGGCCTATCTCGGCTCGCGCCTGGCGGCCTTTTACGAACGCGCCGGTCGCGTGGAAACGCTGGCCGGGGAGCATGGTTCGGTGACGCTGATCGGCGCGGTTTCGCCGCCCGGCGGCGACTTTTCCGAACCGGTGACCAGCCATACCAAGGAAATCATCCAGACCTTCTGGGCCTTGTCGAAGGAACTGGCCGATGCACGCCATTACCCGGCGGTGGACTGGCTGGAAAGCTTCTCCGGCTACGTCAGTTCCGCTGCGAAGTGGTGGGCGGAAAACATCGATCCCGATTGGGAATCCGCGCGTGCCGAAGCGCTGGACCTGCTCGCCGAATCCGAGGAGCTGCAGCGCGTCGTCAATCTGGTCGGCGTCGAGGCCCTGTCGTCCGAACAGCGCTGGACGCTGGAATCCGCCGGCCTGATCAAGGAAGGCCTGCTGCAGCAGGCGGCCACCGACGAAGTCGACAGTTATGCTTCGCCGGGAAAGCAGTATGCCCTGCTGGCCGCGCTGCTGGACATCCATCGCCGCGGCATGAAGCTGGTCGACCGCGGCGCCCCCGCACGGCGCCTGCTGCAGATGCCGCTGCTGGCGCAGGCGCGGCGCTGGAAAAGCCAGCACAGCTCGGACGACCTCGCGGCACTGCAGGCGAAGATCGCTGCCATCCCGGAAGCCTTTGAACCGTTGCTGCTGGAATACGCATCCACGCCCCCGGCGACGGGGGCGATCCCGCCATGAAGAACATCGAGTTCCGCACCGCCACCTCCGCCCAGGGCGGCCTCATCGTCATGGCCGGCGTGCCCGGCGTGGCAGCCGGCTCGCGGGTGCAACTGCGCGACCACGCCGGCCGCATTCGTTCCGGTCTGGTCATCCGCGCCGCCGCCGACGCCGTGGTGGTGGAAGTGTTCGAGGGGACCGACGAGCTCGACCTCGAGCGCACCTGGGTCCGTTTTCTCGATGAGCCGTTCAAGCTGCCGCTGTCGCGCGACATTCTCGGCCGCGTGTTCAATGGTTCCGGGCGGCCGCGCGACGGGCGGCCACCCGTCATTTCCGCCGACCGCCGCGACATCAACGGCGATCCGCTCAACCCCACGGCGCGTGCGTATCCGCGCGAATTCATCCAGACCGGAATCTCCGCGATCGATGGCATGAATTCGCTGACGCGTGGACAGAAGCTGCCGATTTTTTCCGGCGGCGGCCTGCCGCACAACCGGGTGGCCGCGCAGATCGTGCGCCAGGCGAGGCTGCTCGGCGAGGAGGCCGCCGACTTCGTGGTGGTGTTCGCCGCCTTTGGCGCGTCGCATGCCGATGCACGCTTCTTCCAGGAGAGCTTCGAGGAGTCCGGCGTGCTGAACAAGGTGGTGATGTTCCTCAATCTCGCCGACGAGCCGGTGATCGAACGCCTGCTGACGCCGCGCGCCGCGCTTACCGCCGCCGAGTATCTCGCCTACGATCTCGACTACCACGTGCTGGTGGTGATGACCGACATGACCTCCTACGCCGAAGCGCTGCGCGAGGTGGCGGTGCTGCGCGGCGATGTGCCGGCGCGCAAGGGCTACCCGGGCTACCTGTATTCCGATCTCGCCGAACTCTACGAGCGGGCAGGGCGCATCAGGAACCGGCGCGGCTCGATCACCCTGATTCCCGTGCTGTCGATGCCCTCGGACGACATCACGCACCCGATTCCCGACCTCACCGGCTATATCACCGAGGGTCAGATCGTGCTTGGCCGCGAGCTGTCGAACCAGGGCGTGTACCCGCCGGTCACGGTCCTGCCTTCGCTTTCGCGGCTGATGAAGGACGGCATCGGCAAGAACTTCACCCGCGAGGATCATCCGCACGTCGCCAGCCAGCTGTTCGCCAGCTACGCCAAGGCGCTCGAGGTCAGGGGACTCGCCGCCATCATCGGCGCCGAGGAACTGAGCGACGCTGACCGCCGTACCCTGGACTTCGCCGAAGCCTTCGAGCGCCGCTTCATCAACCAGGGCGAGGACGAGGACCGCAGCATTCATGAAACCCTCAACCTCGCCTGGGACCTGCTCTCCATGCTGCCGGCGGAGGCGCTGATCCGCGTCTCCGAGGAGGAGCTGGCGAAATATCACAAGGGCACGGCGGTATGAGCAGGACCGCTGCGGCACGGCGCAAGCTTCAGGAAAAAACAGCTGGTTGCGAGCTCCTTGCAAGGTTCTGCTTGAAGCCCGGGGCGGTTTTTCCAGAGAGTGGCGCATGAAGAAGCGGCTGCCCGTTCCGCCCACGAAAAGCGCGCTGCTGCAGGTGGGACGGCAGGCGCGCTTCCTCGAGCAGGGCAGGCAGATGCTGGAAAAGAAGCGCGATCTGCTCACCCGTCTGGTCTACGAGCGGCTGGTTCAATACCGCGAACTGCGCACGCAGGCCCAGCGCGAACTCGCGGAAGCGTACCGCTGGCTCGGCATCGTGCAGATGCGCATGGGTGAACAGATGCTCCGCCAGGCGTCGGTCGGCTTGAAGCCGGCGGTGGCGATCAAGGTGGTGGCGCGTTCCAGCGTCGGCGTGGAGTACCCCAGCGTGACGGCCGAGCCGCTGCCGCTGCAGCCGGTGGGGCTGATGTGGACCGATGTCAGCTTCGACGAGGCGCGGCTGCGCCTGCGCGAGCTGACGGTCACGCTGGCGCGGCTGGGCGAAGCGGAAAACGCACTGTGGCGCCTTCTGGCCGCGAGCCGCAAGACGCAGAAACGGGTCAATGCATTGAAGTACAACATCATCCCGCGCTATCAGGCCACGGTGCAGCACATCCGCGCCGCACTGGAGGAGGACGAGCGCAATACGCTGTTCCAGATCAAGGTGCTGCGCGCGCGCAAGCTGTTCTGAGCGCAGCCTGCCGCTCCACGCCATTAAGAGAACGTTTTTAATCAATGGCCTGGGGACGAAACTTCAAGTGCATGCTTCGATCTGCCCGCTCACGAATCCTCGAGATAGATGGGCGTGCCGAGCAGTTCAATGTAAGGCCTTTTTCCGATGATCTCGAGGGTCGCGCCGTCAGCAAACCGCAGATAGAGCCGCGCACCGACCTTGCGCTTGAACGGCAGCGGAATGACCTCATGCCTGATCCCGCCGACCTCAAGGAATCCTTCGTCGATCGCGTTGGGCAGGGGCGGCAGCGCCCCGGATATGGTGGCCTCCCACAGGAACAGTTCGGCTTCGCGGCTCCACAGCGTGCTGGGATCCCGTCCGGGCTTGCCCTGGGAGGTATGGATGCAGGCGTGCGAGAAATGGAGCACCGCAACCCCGTTCAGCCATTCGATGTGGCTGACGCGCGAATCGTGCAGTTCGAGACCATTGCTCATGTTCGTTCAGTTACCTGCGGATTTTCCCTGCCGCAAGGCGAAGCCGGGCGGGACGGGAGCATTCAAGTCTAGGCCACGGCCGGCACTGCTCAAGGCTGGCCCCCGCCGCAATCCGCACGGACTCCATGTGCTATGTTGAACTTGGAGGTGCTTCCGCCATGCAAAATGGAAATTCCATTCTCAAGACCGTACGCGCAGGATTTGAGCGCGAGCCACGCATCAACGTGCATCGATGGCCCATCCGTATCGCGATGAGCGAGGACTGCGTACTGGTCATGGAAGGTGAGGTCGAGAGTCTCGCGGCGAAGAAGCTGGCCCGGGAGATCGCAGGCGCGGTGCCGGAAGTGCGCGGCGTGGTGGATCGCCTGCAGGTGGTGCCTGCGGAACCCCGCGGCGATGGCGAGATTCTCGCTTCGCTGGAGACCCTGTTGCTGGAGGCGCGTGATCTTAAGAATTGCACCGTGCGCATGGAGAAGAAGGGGCAGGCGCTTGTACTGCGCGAAGTCAGGGACGCTGACGCCAGCGGCGACATCCTGGTCGCGGTGCGGGAGGGCGTGGTGACGCTGGACGGATGGGTCATCAGCCTTTCGCACAAACGTCTGGCGGGCGTGCTGGCGTGGTGGGTGCCGGGCTGTCGCGATGTGGTCGACGCGCTGGAAGTCTTGCCGCCGGAACGGGACGGGGATGATGAAGTCAGCGACATCCTGTCGCTGGTGCTGGAAATGGACCCGATGATTCCGCATCCGGAGCAGATCCGCGTCCAAACCCATAACTACGTGGTCACCCTGGAAGGACTGGTGAACACGCAAACGGAAAAGAACCGGGCGGAGCAGGACGCGTGGTCCCTGTTCGCCGTGGACAAGGTCATCAACCAGCTCGCCGTGGCAGCCGCGTGACGCCCCCGCTGCACGCGTGATCCGTCGGGGTGCCGTTGAATTTTCCGGCAATCAGTCCCAGCGGTCGTCACGTACTTCCACCCAGCCCGCGGACAGCCTGACCGGGAAGATGCTCACGGCAGTGTAGGCCGGCGGTGCGGTGACGGCGCCGCTGCGCAGATTGAAGCGGGCGCCATGACGCGGACAGACGATTTCCTCGCCCTCGAGTTCGCCGCTCGCCAACTCTCCGCCGTCGTGGGTACAGACATCCTCAATCGCACAATAATCGCCATCCAGGTTGAAGACCGCCACGGCAACCCCGTCGACATCGACGACGCGGCGGCTTCCCGGCGGCAGTTCTTCGGCGCGCGCGACCCTGACCCAGTCGCTCATCAGACCAATCCCAGCTGCAGCCGTGCAGCTTCGGTCATGCGGCTCTGATCCCAGGGGGGATCCCAGACGATTTCGACGTGGGCGCTGGCCACCCCTACGACTTCCGCCACCGTTCGTTCGACTTGCGCCGGAAAGCTCTGCGCCACCGGGCAGCCGGGGGCGGTCAGCGTCATCCTGATCGCGACGCGGCCGGCCGCATCGATGTCGAGCGCGTAGACCAGCCCGAGGTCATAAATGTTGACCGGCAGTTCGGGGTCGAAAATCGTGCGCAGGGCGGCGATGACCTTCCGCTTCAGGCCCTGTTCGGCGCGTTGCTCGGTGGCCAGGCGGGCGAGGCTGATCATGCTGGCGGGGAGGGCAGCGACGGTTGCGGGCAGAACGGCGAGGGCCCTTCGGTGCAGACGGTGTCCTTACGCTGTTCGAGCGCGGCCTGCAGCGTATGCCAGGGCAAGGTCGCGCATTTCACGCGCATCGGGAACTCATGCACGCCTTCCAGCACGCGCAGTTTGCCGACGCCGGCCACCGGGCCGTTTTCCGCCAGCATGTGGTGAACCTGCCGGAATAGCGTCTTGACTTCATCGAGGGGCTTGCCATGAACCGCTTCGGCCATCATCGAAGCGGAGGCCATGCAAATGGCGCACCCGGCGCCCTCGAAGCCGATGTCGGCAATCGTGCCGTCGGCCACTTTCAGATGCACCTGGATTTCGTCATTGCACAGCGGATTGAAGCCGTGTGCATGATGCGTGCTGCCGTGCGGATTTTTCGGGTAGTGCCGCGGATGGCGATTGTGTTCCAGGATGACCTCTTCGTAGAGGGCGCGCTGATCGGGGTTCATGCTGTGTGCTCCTTTCCCTGCGCCGGAAGCGCAGCGGTCAAATGCGGCTCCAGCCAGGCAGAAAGGCCCGCATCCTCCGAGAGACCGAGCGCCTCCGCGGCGAAACCGCGCAGCAGCAGGGCGCGCGCGACCTCTGCGGCGATGCCGCGGCTGCGCAGGTAGAAGACCTGCGCCTCGTCGAGCTGACCCACGGTCGCGCCATGACCGCACTTGACGTCGTCGGCATAGATTTCCAATTGCGGCTTGACGTCGATTTCGGCGTAGGGGGAGAGCAGCAGATTGCGGCTGGATTGCTGCGCGTCGGTCTTTTGTGCGTGTGGCTGCACCACCACGCGCGCCTCGAAGATGCCGCGGCCGCGGCCGGCCGCGATCCCGCGCCAGGTCTGGTGGCTTGTCGTATGCGGCGCGGCATGTTCGACATGCAGATGCTGATCGATGTGGCGCCGCAAGTCGGCGGCGAACAGGCCGTCGAGCTGGCATTCTGCGCCGGGCTGGTTGAGATTCACCCGGATGTCATGACGCACCAGGCGCCCGCCCAGGCTGAGCGTCAGGGCCTGGTAGCGGCTGTCGCGTGCCTGCTGCACCACGGCCAGGCTGGTATGGGTGGCCGCCGCGCTTTCCTCGGTCAGCCGCAGATGGGTGAGGCGCGCACCTTCGCGCAGCACGATCTCGGTGACCGGATTGTTCCAGTAGGCGAGGCCCGGCGTGCCACGATGATGTTCCACCAGGGTCGCTGCGGCGCCGGCTTCGAGCACGATGAGGTTGCGCACGTGCAGCATGGCGTCGGCCTCGCTGGCGAGGTGGGCCACGAACAGCGGGGAAGCCTCATGGCCGGCGGGCACGTGCAGCAGCAGACCGTCCTGCCATAGCGCGCTGTTGATCTGGGTCAGCGCCGCATCGCCGGCGAGCCTGCCGAGAATCTGCATGACCGGTGCGCCGTCGGCATGGGCGCCAAGGCTATGCGCGTGGAGCGCTTGGTCGCTGATCCGGGTCAGGCGGCCGTTGCTGAACGTCAGGACCGCACCCGGGTAGTCCTCTGGCACGACTGCTTCCGGGGCATGCTCGGGGACGTGCCATTCGGCGCGCTCCAGCGCATCGAGCGCGGTGTATTTCCAGTCTTCCTCGCGGGTCGTCGGCAGCCCGCGCGCGAGAAAGCGTTCCAGGGCCTGATGGCGTGCGCCGACCTGGCCGACCGATGAACTGATGTAATCCAGCGCCTGCCGGTAGCGGCTGGCGGTTTGCGTGTTCATGGCCGCGTCTCCTCCTGCGCGCCCGGGACCAGCCAGGCATAGCCCTTGTCCTCCAGTTCCAGCGCCAGGCCGGCGTCGCCGGACCGCACGATGCGTCCGCCCGCCAGCACGTGAACGTGGTCGGGGACGATGTAGTTCAGCAGACGCTGGTAGTGGGTGACGAGGATGATGGCGCGCTGCGGGCTCTTAAGGGCATTGACGCCGCTGGCCACGGTCTTCAGGGCGTCGATGTCGAGGCCGGAGTCGGTCTCGTCGAGGATGGCGAGCCGTGGCTCCAGCAGCGCCATCTGCAGGATCTCGTTGCGCTTCTTCTCGCCGCCGGAGAAGCCTTCGTTGACCGAACGGTAGAGAAAGCTCTCGTCCATCCCGAGCAGTTCCAGCTTGCTCTTCACCGTGTCGAGAAAATCCAGCGCATCGAGCTCGGGCTCGCCGCGCTGCAGCCGTATGCTGTTGAGCGCGGTGCGCAGCAATTGCACGTTGGCCACGCCGGGAATCTCCAGCGGGTACTGAAAGGCGAGGAACACGCCGGCACGGGCGCGCTGCTCCGGCGCCAGTGCCAGCAGGTCCTGCCCGAGAAAGCGCACGCTGCCGGCCGTCACCGTGTAGCCTTCGCGCCCGGCCAGCACCTGGGCGAGCGTGCTCTTGCCCGAGCCGTTGGGGCCCATGATGGCGTGCACCTCACCGGCCTTGATATCGAGATCGATGCCGGCGAGGATGGGCTTGTCGCCGATCGCTACGTGCAAATTGCGGATTTCCAGCATGGGCTTCTCCTTGCTTGTTACCCCACCGCGCCTTCCAGACTCACCGCCAAGAGCTTCTGCGCCTCGACTGCGAATTCCATCGGCAGTTCCTTGAAGACCTCCTTACAGAAGCCGTTGACGATCAGGTTCACCGCGTCTTCCGCGCTCAATCCGCGGCTGCGCAGATAGAACAGCTGGTCGTCGCCGATCTTGCTGGTGGTGGCTTCGTGCTCGACGATGGCAGTGGGGTTCTTCACCTCGATATACGGGAAAGTGTGGGCGGCGCAGTGGTCGCTCATCAGCAGCGAATCGCACTGCGTGTGGTTGCGCGCGTTCGTCGCCGTCGGCAGCACCTTCACCAGGCCGCGATACGCATTGCTGCCGAAGCCCGCCGAAATCCCCTTGGAGACGATGGTGCTGCGGGTATTCCTGCCGATGTGGACCATCTTGGTGCCGGTGTCGGCCTGCTGGCGATGGTTGGTGAGCGCCACCGAGTAGAACTCGCCGACGCTGTCGTCGCCGCGCAGGATGCAGCTCGGGTATTTCCAGGTGATGGCGGAGCCGGTCTCGACCTGGGTCCAGGAAATATGCGAACGCTCGCCGCGGCAGTCGCCGCGCTTGGTGACGAAGTTGTAGATTCCGCCACGCCCTTCGCGGTCGCCGGGATACCAGTTCTGCACGGTGGAATACTTGATGCGGGCGTCCTTGAGCGCCACAAGTTCCACCACCGCCGCATGCAACTGGTTCTCGTCGCGCATCGGCGCGGTGCAGCCTTCCAGATAGCTCACGGTCGCGCCCTCATCGGCGATGATGAGGGTGCGCTCGAACTGTCCGCTGTTCTTCGCGTTGATGCGGAAATAGGTCGACAGCTCCATCGGGCAGCGCACGCCTTTCGGCACGTAGACAAACGAGCCGTCGGTAAACACCGCGGAGTTGAGCGTGGCGAAATAATTGTCGGTGTAGGGCACCACCGAGCCAAGATACTGGCGCACCAGTTCGGGATGCTCCCGCACCGCGTCGGAAAACGAGCAAAAGATGATGCCCAGGCTTTCCAGCTTGTCCTTGAAGGTGGTGGCGACCGACACCGAGTCGAACACCGCGTCCACCGCCACCCCAGCCAGCGCCTCGCGCTCCTGCAGCGGAATGCCAAGCTTCTCGTAGGTGCGCAGCAGTTCCGGGTCGACCTCGGACAAATCCTTCGGCCGCGCGCCGGTCTTGGGCGCGGCGTAGTAATGGATGGCCTGATAGTCGATCGCAGGATGATGCACCGACGACCAGCCGGGCTCGCGCAGCGTCAGCCAGTGGCGATAGGCCTGCAGCCGCCATTCCAGCATGAACTCGGGTTCGTTCTTCTTGGCCGAGATCAGGCGGATGACGTCTTCGTTCAGGCCCTTCGGCACCGTCTCCTGCTCGATCTCGGTGACGAAGCCCCAGCGGTACTCATCAGCCACCCGGCTGCGCAACTCGGGGTTGCGGGTATCGGCGTGGCGTTGTCCTGTCGCGGCGTTGCTCATGGCATCTTCTCCGGGAAACGTTGCACATGGATCGGGTTCAATTGCGGCTTCGCCATGTCGGCCAGGCTGACCGCTTCCAGCGCCACCCGGACCGAGCGGCTGATCAACTGCCAGTTGGCACGTGTTGCGCAGTCCCGCTCCAGCGCGCAGTTGCCTGTGCCCTGTGCGCATTCCGTCAGCGCCACCGGGCCTTCGATCGCGCTCACCACGTCGGCGACCGAGATTGCGCACGGCGCATGGGCAAGGCTGTAACCCCCTGCCGCGCCCCGCACACTGAGCAGGAGTCGTGCGCGCAGCAGCCGCTTCATCAGCTTGGCCACCGTCGGGGGCGGCAGGCGCAACTCCTCAGCCAGTTGGGCCGCGCTGAAACAGCGGTTCGGCTGGCGTGCCAGATGAACCATCAAGACGGTGGCGTAGTCGGTGAGTTTGGCAATTCGCAACATGCGTTCGTATCCGCAATTGGGACTCCATAGGTACTGTTTAGTTCAGTGTGGCGATATGACAAGGCCCGCCGGATCTCCGCCTGCCCGGCCTCCTTAACGCGCGCCGGTGCCGCGCGCCGCCTATACTGCGAAAAACGCTACAGGCCATGGCTGCCGTGTCCATCGAACCCTCGATCCAGGCAATCGGCCGCACGCTTTACGCGCGCGCGCTCTCTCACCAACCCGGCTTGTATGCGGGCCGGCGGCGCCGCGTGCTGCACGCCGTCATCGCCGACCCGCGATTGCGCGATGCGCTGTTTCAGTTCATCGACGTCCTGCCGCAGCTGCGCGACGCGCACATGATCGCCACGCATTTCCGCGCCTATCTGGGTGACTTCAAGCTGGGTGGAATGTTCGGACGCATGTTGCGGCTGGGCGGGCAGGTCTGGATGGCGCCGCTGCTGCGACTGACCGTGGCGCGCGTGGCGCGGCTGTTCATGGTCGAGGAGGACGCTGCGGTCCTGGCGGCGACCCTGCGCAAGCTGTCCGCCCTGCCGGTGGGGGTGAGCCTTGACGCCTTGGGGGAAGCGGTGGTGTCCGAGGCCGAGGCCGAGCTTTACGCCACGCGCATCCTGAAGCTGCTTGCCTGGCTCGAGCTGAGTGCGACGCCCGCGCCCGACATCTCGGTGAAACTCTCTGCGCTTACGCCGCGCTTCGACGCGATCGACCTGGAAGGCAGCGTGGAGCGGGTTTTGGCCCGGCTGGAGCCGCTCTGCCTGGCGGCGGCACGCGCCGGCGTCAGTCTCACCCTCGACATGGAAAACCATGACGGCCGGCCCCTGGTGCTGGAGGTCTTCCGGCACCTGGCGGAACGCCCCGGCATCCCGCCCGGGCTGGCGCTGCAAGCCTACCGCCCGGACGCCGAGGCGGACCTGCGCGCCTTGCTCAACCTGCCCTGGACGCCCGAGCGGCCGCTGCGCGTGCGTCTGGTCAAGGGGGCGTATTGGGACAGCGAAGTGGCCCTGGCGGCCGAGCGCTTCTGGCCGCTCCCGGTGTATGACGACAAGTCCGCGACCGATGCCAATTTCGAACGCCTGACCGCATCCCTGTTCAAGGCGGGCGCGCGGGCCTATCCGATGATCGCCAGCCACAACCTGCGTTCCCTGGCGCACGCGCTGGCGCTGGCGCGTGATCTGGGCCGCCCGCCTGACAGCTGGGAAGTGCAGATGCTCTACGGCATGGCCGACCCGCTCGCCGCAGCCGTGATCGGGGAGGGCGCGCGCCTGCGCATCTATCTGCCGGTGGGCGACCTCATCGGCGGCATCGCCTATCTCATCCGCCGCCTGCTGGAAA
>JBLMYH010000297.1:0-4498 GCA_050258175.1 Hyphomicrobiaceae bacterium | reverse complement strand
CGACAGCTGGGTGATCGAGGAAACGCTGCGTCTGTGCCAGCGATATCTGGCTGGCGAATGCGGGCGGCATTGCCTGTTCGCAATCAATCTGTCGGGGGCGTCGCTGAAGGATCCGGAGTTCCGCCGCATGTTGCTGGCGAGGCTGGACGAAAATTCCGCCTTTGGGCCACACCTGTGCTTCGAGATCACCGAAACGGCAGCCATCGGCAACCTTGCTGTCGTGAACGAATTTATTGATGCGATGCGGGCGTTCGGCTGCCGTTTTGCGCTGGACGATTTTGGCAGCGGCCTGTCGTCCTTCACCTACCTGAAGAATTTGAAAGTGGATTACCTCAAGATCGATGGCGCATTCGTGCGTGACATCGCCAGCAATGCGATTGACCGGTCCATGGTCGAGGCGATCCACCGCATCGGGCACCAGATGGGACTGAAAACCGTCGCCGAGTATGTCGAATCGGATCAGATTCTGGCGCTATTGCGGCAGATCGGGGTGGACTATGTGCAAGGGAGCGGCGTTCACCTCCCCGAACCGCTGGAAAGCCTATGCGATCAGGTCTGATGGCCGGAATACGGCAGGCTGGTCAGCCGTTTACGTCGTAGCCTGCGTCGATGATGGCTTTCACCATGGTGGCGCGGTCAACCTTGGCGGGATCGTAGGTCACCCGCGCCTGACCCGGCGTCAGGGTGACTTCTACGTTCTGCACGCCCTTCAGGGCCGCCAACACTTTGTGGACGCTATTGACGCAACCGCCGCAGGTCATGCCGGTCACGGATAAAACGATTTCGTTCATGCTGAGCCCCGGTTCCAAAGTTTCATTTTATTCCAGCTGAAAAGCAAAAACCCGTGGTTCGAAGCCACGGGCCTGTCGATTCTGCCGCGAATTGCCTCACCTCTTGCGCGGACGTTTGCGCAGGGTTTCCTTGGTGTGGTCGATGAGGCGATCGGCCACCACTTCCGCGTCGACGGCGAAGGTGCCGTTGGCGAGCGCAGCTTTGACCGATTCCACTTTGGCGGCATCGGTGACGTCGATCGATGCCAGCTGGGATTCGAGCGAGCGGATGCGGGCGCTTGATTCGGTCAGCGTCAACGAATCGCCGCCGCCCGTGGTCGGGCCGGATGCTTTGCCCGCGCCCTTGCCCTTGGCGGAAGCCACTTTGCTGGCGGCGGGAGGGGTGATGCGCTTGTCGATTTTCACGGGGAATCCTGGTCGCGGTTGTTCGATCTTATGACTGTATCGGCTCTCAATGGTTTAACGGAGGCCAGCGGATTTTCTTTAGCTGCTGCGTCCGCTTTCGCCGAGCAGCGGAATCACGCCGTCCAGGCCCACCTGATTCAGGCCGTAATTGGCCTGCGCGCGGACCACCGGCTTGGCGCGGTAGGCGATGCTGACGCCCGCCGCAGCCATCATTTTCAGGTCGTTGGCGCCGTCGCCCATGGCGACGACCTGCTCGCGGGCAAGACTCAGTTCGTTGCGCACGCGGTTGAGCCAGTCGGCCTTGCCTTGCGCGTCGACGATAGTGCCGAGGACGCGGCCGGTTAGTTTGCCGTCGGCCACCTCCAGCGTGTTGGCGGCCGTGTAGTCTAAGCCAAACTGGGATTTTAGCCGTTCGGTGAAGAAGGTGAAGCCGCCCGATACCAACAGGGTCCGGATCCCCGCCGCGCGGACCGCGGCCAGCAGTGCTTCGGCGCCTGGCGACAGTTGCAGCCGCTCGTCGTAGACGCGTTGCAGGGCAGACTGATCCAGTCCCGCCAGCAGCGATACGCGCTGACGCAGGCTTTCCGCGAAGTCGATCTCGCCGCGCATGGCAGATTCGGTGATTGCCGAGACCTGCGGCTTCAGGCCCTGCATGTCGGCGATCTCGTCGATGCATTCGATGGTGATCAGCGTCGAATCCATGTCCATCACTAGCAGGCCGAAGTCACCGATGCGCCGCCCGGCCGGAACCCAGCCGCAGTCGAGTGAATTCGCCTCGCAGAAAGAGGCAACCCCGGCCTGCTGACTGGCGTCGGCTGCCACCAGTCGGAATGCGGCCGGCGAAACCGCCTCGATGGCTGTGGCCGCGGTCAGTTTGGCAAGCTGCTTGAGGCTGGCGGTGGGGATGTCGTGCCCCTGGACGATCAGATTCATGCTGTCTGTTTATTTCAATAGATTGAATAGGGTGATGACGTTGGCGGCCCGTGCCTCTGGCAGCGAACTGTCACGTCCGGCGGTGGGCAAATGCCAGCGCAATCGATTCTCGCCTGCCAGCTTGATATCGCGCCGGGACTGGATGAGCTGAATGATGCGCCCAGGATCGATCGGCGGTTGCGGCACGAATTGCAAAAGAATGCTGTCCGTGCTGGCGTCGACCTTCATGATGCCGAGCGGTCGCGCGGCCAGACGCAGGCGGTGGGTGTCGAGCAAGGCGCGCGCCGGGTCGGGCAGCTGGCCGAAGCGGTCAACCAGTTCCTCCTGCAACTGAGTGAGCTCTTCCGCGTCGTGCACGCTCGCGAGCCGCTTGTACAATACCAGCCGCTCGTGCACGTCGGGGCAGTAATCCACCGGCAGCAGCGCGGGCAGATGCAGATTGATCTCGGACACCACGCCAAGCGGCTGGTTCATGTCGGGCTCCTGACCCGCCTTGAGGCTTGCCACCGCACCGGCCAGCATGTCGTTGTACAAGGAAAAGCCGACTTCGAGGATTTCACCGCTCTGCTTTTCGCCCAGCACCTCGCCGGCACCGCGGATTTCAAGGTCCTGCATGGCGAGATGGAAGCCGGAGCCCAGTTCCTCCATCAACTGGATTGCCTCTAGCCGCTTCTTCGCCTGCGGCGTCAGGGTCCGGTCCTCCTCCACCAAAAGGTAGGCGAAGGCCTGGTGGTGCGAGCGCCCGACGCGGCCGCGCAATTGATGCAGCTGCGCCAGGCCGAACTTGTCGGCGCGGTTGATGAGGATGGTGTTGGCGGTGGGGATGTCGATCCCGGTCTCGATGATGGTGGTGCACAAGAGGATGTCGTAGCGCTGCTGGTAGAAGTCGCGGATCACCTGCTCCAGTTCGCGCTCGCCCATCTGGCCGTGGCCGACGCGGATGCGCGCTTCCGGCAGCAGTTTTTCCAGCCGCTCGCGCATGGCTTCGATGGTGCTGACCTCGTTGTGCAGGAAATACACCTGGCCGCCGCGCTTCAGTTCGCGCAGCACCGCCTCGCGGATCAGCCCGCCGGAAAACGACTGCACGAAGGTCTTGATCGCCAGCCGCTTCTGCGGCGCCGTGGCGATCACCGAAAAGTCGCGGATGCCTTCGAGCGACATCGCCAGCGTGCGCGGAATCGGCGTGGCCGTTAGGGTGAGAACGTCGACCTCGGCGCGCAGTGCCTTCAGTTGCTCCTTCTGCCTGACGCCGAAGCGGTGCTCCTCGTCCATGATGACCAGCCCGAGGCGGGCGAACTTGACGTCCTTCTGGATCAACCGGTGGGTGCCGATGACGATGTCGATCTTGCCGTCCTTCAGCGCCTGCAGGGCCTCGGCCTGCTCCTTGGCGGTGCGGAAGCGCGACAGCTCGGCGAGCTTCACCGGCCAGGCCGAGAAACGGTCGGAGAAATTGTTGAAGTGCTGCTCGGCCAGCAGCGTGGTCGGCACCAGCACCGCCACCTGATAGCCGCCCATCACCGCCATGAAGGCGGCGCGCAGCGCGACCTCGGTCTTGCCGAAGCCGACGTCGCCGCACACCAGACGGTCCATCGGCTTGCCCGCCTGCATGTCGGCCATCACCGCGGCGATCGCCGCGGCCTGGTCGGGGGTCTCCTCGTAGCCGAAGCCTTCGGCGAAGGCCTCATAGTCGTGCGGCGAGAACTTGAACGCGTGGCCCTCGCGCGCGGCGCGCAGCGCGTACAGGTTGAGCAGTTCGGCGGCGGTGTCGCGCGCCGCCTGCATCGCGCGGCGGCGCGCCTTGTCCCACTGGTCGGTGCCGAGCTTGTGCAGCGGCGCGGCACCCTCGCCGGCGCCACTGTAGCGCGAGATCAGGTGCAGGTTGGCGACCGGCACGTAGAGCTTGTCTCCCTTGGCGTATTCGAGTTGCAGGAACTCGGTGTCGCCGTCGCCGAGATTCATGTTGATGAGGCCGAGGTATTGGCCGACGCCATACTGCGCGTGCACCACGGGGTCGCCGGGCTTGAGCTCGGAGAGATCGCGCAGCAGGCTGTCGATCTGCGTCGCGCGGACCTCGCGCGCGCGCCGGGTCTTCGGCGGGATGGCGTAGAGCTCGGTTTCGGTGACGACGGCGAGTGCGCCATCGCCCGTCACGAAGCCTTCGGCGAGCGGACCGTGGGTGAGGAGGATGCGCTCGGCGCGCTCCCGGCAGCCGGCCCAGCCGTCACACAGCGTGGCGGCGAGGCCGTGCTCCGCGAGGTACTCGTGCAGCGTCTCGCGGCGGCCGGCCGACGGCGCGACGATCAGGATCGTGCCGGCAAAGCCGTCGACGAAGCCCTGCAGCTTGGCGACGGGGTGGGCCTCGCGGCGAT
>JBLMYH010000296.1:0-8584 GCA_050258175.1 Hyphomicrobiaceae bacterium | reverse complement strand
GCCCAGGCTCAGCGCCAGGGTCAGCAGGATCAGGGTGGGGCCGTGCAGCGGCTGCTGGGTCATGGCCTGGGTCAGCCCTTGCGCACCTGGTTGGCGCGCAGGATGGCGCGAATCAGACCATCCGCGCCGCTCGCGTCTTCCACCGGGGTTTCGTAGCGGGTCGCGGGCGGCGGCTCCGCCTTGGCTGCGGCGCCGGTCTCCACGTCGACCCGCATCGACAGGCCGACCCGCAACGGGTGCGCCGCGAGTTCCTGCGGATCGAGCGCGATGCGTACCGGCAGGCGCTGCACGATCTTGATCCAGTTGCCGCTGGCGTTCTGCGGCGGCAGCAGCGAGAACACGCTGCCCGTGCCCGGCGACAGCCCCACGACGGTGCCATGGAAGGTCATGCCGCTGCCGTAGAGGTCGGAGACCAGCTCCACCGGCTGGCCGATGCGCATGCCCTTGAGCTGGTCTTCCTTGAAGTTGGCGTCGACCCACAGTTGGGTCAGCGGCACGATGGCCATGAGCGGCGTGCCGGGGGCGACCTGCTGGCCGACCTGGACCGAGCGCTCCGCCACCTGGCCTGCCGCGGGCGCATGGATCGCGCACCGGTTCAGCGCCAGCCAGGCTTCGCGCAGCCGGGCCTCGGCCTGCTTGACGGCCGGATGGGTCGCCACCGACGTGCCCCCCACTTCGGCCTCGGAGGCGGCCAGCTGGGCACGCGCCAGGTCGAGTTCGGACTTCGCCTTGTCGCGCGTGGCGCGGGCATGCTCGGCTTCCTCGCGGGAGACGGCATCGACCGCGACCGCGCGTTCGCGCCGCGCCAGATCGGCCGCCGCCTGCTCCAGCGTGCGCTGCTTCACGGCCAGGTTGGCAAGCTGCTGGGCGCGGGTCGCGAAGCTCTGGCTGATCCGCCGCACGATCTCGCCCAGATCGGCTTCGGCCCGGGCGAGGGCAAGCCGGGCATCGGTGTCGTCCAGTTTCACCACCACCTGGCCCTGCTTCACGAAATCGGTGTTGTCGGCCAGCACCGCCACCACCGAGCCGCCGATGCGCGGCGTGACCCGCACCAGATTGCCCGCCACGTAGGCGTCGTCGGTGCTTTCATGGCCGCGGCTGTAGATGAACCAATGTATGCCCCAGGCCAGCGCGGCGACGAGGAAAACCAGGGCCAGTATCGTCAGCAGGCGTTTGCGTTTGGTCGGGCTGGCTTCAGAAGGCTGAACGGTCATGGGGCGGGGTCCTTGCTAGTGGTGTTTCCACCGAGCGCCTTGAACAGCGCCACGCGGGCACGCAGGCGGGCGGACTGGATCTCGGTGTCGTTCATGCGCTGGCCGAGGACGGCGCTGTCCGCTTCCAGTGCGTCGAGCGGGCTGGCCAGTCCGAGTGTCTGGCGCTGCTCCGCCAGGGCGCGGGTCCGGATCGTTTCCTGCAGCGCCTGCCGCTGGGCCCGGCTGCGCTGTTCCAGGCTGGCGATCAGTGCATAGGCATCGGCGGCCTGGCGCGCGGCTTCGAGGATGGCGCGGTTATAGGCCGCCGCGGCTGCGGCGTAATCCGCTTCGCGCATGCCCAGTCTCGCGCTCAAGGTCCGGCCGTTGAAGAGCGGCAGGTGCAGGGCAGGGCCGATCGATGCGGACAGGCTGTTGGCCTGGAACAGCTTGGCCAGGTCGAGGGTTTCCAGTCCAACCATCATGCGCAGATCGAGGTTGGGGTAGAAATCTGCCCGGGCGGCGGCGCTCAGGTCGGAACTGGCCTCCACCCGGCTGCGCAGCGCGGCCACGTCGGGTCGGCGTGCCAGCCAGTCGAGCGGCAGGCGGGTCGGCAGCGGCGGCAGCCGGGTTGGCAGAGCGGGCGCCGGCAGGCCGGTCGCATGGTCCGGATCGGCGCCGATGAGGGCGCTCATGCGGTAGCGCAGGGCGCGCGCCAGATATCCCAGTCCGTGGATCTGGTCATCGTCCTGGTCCATCTTCCTGCGCGCCTCGATCAGCGGCTGCGCCGAATCCAGGCCCAGGTCGTAGCGGAACTCGAGCAGATCGTGTTGCTTGCGGTGGTCGTCCGCCAACGCGCGGGCGAGCGCCAGCCGCGTCTCGACGCCGGCCCAGGCGAAATAGGCGTCGGCCACCACCGCGGCCAGTCCCTGGCCGACTGCCGCGACCTCTTCCTGGGCGGCCTGCCGCTCGTTGCCTGCGGCCTGCACCAGCGCCCGATTCTTGCCCCACCAGTCGAGCGTATAGGACAGATTTTCGGTGATGTCGGTCTGGGTGAAGGAGCTGCCGCCGATGGGGGGCGGGAACAGGCCGTTCCTGCTCAGGTGCTCGCGGGTGATGGCGGCCTCGGTGTCGTAGTGCACCTGGGCATCCAGGCGGGCCAGGCGTTCGGCCTGGCCCGCTGCCTGCAGGCGGGCCTGCGCGGCGGCCAGGTCGGGGGCGTCCTTCAGCGCTGTTTCGATCAGCCGGCTCAGATCGCTCAGGCCGAAGGCGTCCCACCAGTTGTCGGTCAGGGTCGCCGCCTCGGCATGGCCGGCGTTCAGGCCTGCCAGCGTCGCGCTGGTCGCAGGGGCACGCAGGCCCGGCCGGGGCGGAAGGTCGGTCGGCAGCGCGGCGCAGGCCGACAGGGCCAGGACCAGCAAGACTCCAGGCAGCGAACGATTCATGGTGCGTTCCTGGGCTTGCCCAAGCCTGTGAGCAGCTTGCGGAGCAGGCGATCGAACTCGGCGACCTCGGCCGCGCTGAAGTCCGACCACTGTTCGCGAACGAGATCCCAGATGACCGGCAGCACCCTTTCCACCAGGGCGCTGCCGGCCGCGGTCAACGACAGCTCCACCCGTCTCCGGTCTTCCGTGCTGGCCTGGCGTTCCACCCAGCCGGCGCTGACAAGCTCGTCACTCAGTCGGGTGACGTTGGTGCGCGATGAGATCAGCGCATCGCTCAGGTCGCGGGGATTGAGCGGGGCGCCTTCGCTGCTGTACAGCATGGCCAGGGCAAGAAAGGCCGTGCTGTTGAGGCCATAGTCGGCGAGGCGCTGGTTGTACAAGTCGTCCAGTTCCTTGAAGACGAAGAAGAACAGGCGATTGAGCACGACCCGGTCCTTCGGCATCCCGGGCAGGCGCTGCGATATTCGGTCGATGCCAAGCTCGAAGAAGGAGAACGCGTGATCCATGCCGCTGCCCAGAATGAAAGCGTCAATATGGTAACAAATGAAATTGTTAACAAATTAACGATTTGTCCCGACGGCTTACGCACCAATTTGCGTCAGGGGCCTCCGTCCATGCACTGCGGATGAGCGCAATGCCGCCGCGATGCTGCCGCGGATGCCGGCAGTCCATTGAATTGATTGGAATCCAGCCTCCTGGCACAAAGCCTGCTGATGGACCGGGCAAGGAGCCATCATGTCTGTTGTTTCATCTGTCTGCTGTTACTGCGGCACCGGCTGCGGGGTACTGGTCGAGGCCGATGCCGGGAAGATCACCGGCGTGCGCGGTGACCCGGCGCATCCGGCCAACCGCGGCAAGCTGTGCACCAAGGGCGCGACGCTCGCCCTGTCGGCGGCCGCGAGCGGCCGCGCCCTCTATCCGGAACTGCGCGCCGCCAAGGGATTGGCGCGCCAGCGCGCGAGCTGGGACGTTGCGCTCGACCACGCTGCAGAAAAATTCGCTGCCGTCATTCGGGAGCACGGCCCCGATGCGGTGGCGTTTTACATTTCCGGCCAGCTCACGACCGAGGCCTATTACGTCTTCAACAAACTCGCCAAGGGCCTGATCGGCACCAACAACGTCGACACCAATTCGCGCCTGTGCATGTCGTCCGCGGTGGCAGGCTACAAGACAACGCTCGGTGCCGACGCGCCGCCGGGCTGCTACGACGACATCGACCACGCCGGCACGATATTCATTGCCGGATCGAACATGGCCTATGCCCACCCGATCCTGTTTCGCCGCGTCGAAGCGGCGCGCGAGGCCGATCCGCACCAGAAGCTCATCGTAGTCGATCCGCGCCGCACCGACACCGCGGCCGAGGCCGACCTGCATCTGGCCATCCTGCCCGGCACCGACGTCGCGCTGTATCACGCCATGCTCAACGTGATGCTGTGGGAAGAGCTGATCGACCGCGAGGCGATCGCGGCGCATACCGAGGGCTGGGAGGCGTTGCGCGATCAGCTGCGCGACTACACGCCGGAAAAGGTCGCGCCGATCTGCGGCGTGGCGGCAGCCGACATCGTGCAGGCGGCACGCTGGTTCGCTGCCGGGCCGACGCTGTCGCTGTATTGCCAGGGCCTCAACCAGTCGAGCTGCGGCGTCGACAAGAATGCCGCGCTGATCAACCTGCATCTGGCCACGGGGCAGATCGGGAAACCCGGTGCCGCGCCGCTGTCGTTGACCGGCCAGCCCAACGCGATGGGCGGGCGCGAGGTCGGTGGCCTGGCCAATTTGCTTTCCGCGCATCGTGATCTCGCCAACCCTGAACACCGTGCGGAAGTCGCGCGCCTGTGGGGGATCGACGCGGTGCCGGCGACACCGGGCAGGACCGCGGTGGAAATGTTCGACGCCATTCGCGGCGGCGAGATCAAGGCGATCTGGATCGCCTGCACCAACCCAGCGCAGTCGCTGCCCGATCAGAACCAGGTCCACGAAGCCCTGCAGGCAGCCGAATGCGTGGTGCTGCAGGAAGCCTTTGCCGACACCGAAACTGCGGCCTATGCCGACGTGCTGCTGCCGGCCGCCAGCTGGGGCGAACAGGACGGCACCATGACCAATTCCGAGCGCCGTATTACGCGGGTCCATGCTGCGGTGCCGCCGCCCGGCGAGGCGCGCGCCGACTGGGCCATCGTGACCGAATTCGCGCGCCGGCTGATGCCGGGGAAGGGGGGCGAGCTGTTCCCCTACGACAGCGCCGAAGCCGTGTTCAACGAGCACCGCGAATCTACGCGCGGGCGCGATCTCGACATCACCGGCCTGTCCTACGCGCTGCTGGACCGGGCGCCGCAGCAGTGGCCGTTTCCCGAGGGCGCGTCCGGCGGCGCGATGCGGCTGTATGGCGACGGCGTCTATCCCACCGCCAGCGGGCGCGCGCATTTTCACCCTGCGCCGTATCGTCCGGTGGCCGAGGCGATCGACGCGCGCTACCCGCTGCACCTCAATACCGGACGCCTGCGCGACCAGTGGCACGCAATGAGCCGCACCGGCCGCGTGGCACGGCTGTTTGCCCACGCCGACACGCCGCTGCTGTCGATGACACAGCGCGACATGGAATTGCGCAGACTGGCCAGCGGCGATCTGGTGCGCGTGAAAAGCCGTCGCGGCGAGCTGGTGGTGGCGGTCGAGGCCAGCGACAGCCTGCGTCCCGGGCAATGCTTCCTGCCGATGCACTGGGGCGCGCGCTTCATGGGCGGGCGCGGCATCAACGCGCTGACCCTGCCGACCTTCGATGCGGTGTCGAAGCAGCCCGAACTGAAGCATGCCGCGGTGCAGGTGACGAAGGCCGAGTTGCCGTGGCGCATGGCTGCGCTGGCGGTGGGCGACGGCGCGAAGCTGCTCGATGCCGTGCAGCCGCTGCTGCGCGCGTGCGCTTACGCGGCCGCCGGGCTGGCGGGGCGCGACCGCGACGTGCTGACGCTGCGCCTGGCGCACCTGCAGCCCCTGCCGCAATCCGTGCTGGCTGCGCTCGATGCCGCGTTGGGGCTGGACGATCCGCTCGCGGTGATGCATTACCAGGACAAGCCGCGTGGCATCTCCAAGCGCGTCCGTGTCGAATCGGGCAAGGTCGTCGCCGCGCGCCTCACCGGCGAGACGGCGGCGTTCGAGTGGCTGCGCGACGCCATCGTCGAGGGAACCGATGCCGCATCGCTGCGCGCCTGGATGCTGGCGCCGGTGGCGCGTCCGCCTGCCGGCGGTGCCGGCCGCGGCCGCATCGTGTGCAACTGTCTGAACGTGGCCGAACCCGACATCGTCGCCGCGATCACGGCAGGCGCGGATCTCGCGGCGCTGCAGGCGACGCTTAAATGCGGCAGCGAGTGCGGCTCGTGCGTGCCAGAGCTGAAACGGCTGCTCGCCGGGAATCGGGCGGCGGCATGATGGCTCGACTTCTTTTCCGTGCACGAAACGACGCGGCGTGGGCTTCGGCTTGGCGCCTGTTGCGGCGGATCAAGCCCGGACTGTGTTGCGCGGGCGATCGCCGGGCTTGCCGCGGCAGCGAACTGCATCGTCTGGCGGCTTTGCCGTCGTGCTGCTTCGCCCATTTCGCGGACAAACAGCGATGAGCTACGCGACGCTTATCCGCCAGATCGAGGCCGGCGAAGGACTGGGCTTTGTCGAAGCGCGCGGGCTGGGCGCGGCCCTGCTCGATGGTGGCGTGCCGGAGCTGGAGACCGCGGCGTTCCTGGTCGCATTCAACCAGCACGATCCGGGGCTCGATGCCTGGCTCGGGCTGCACGCCGCGCTGGCCGAGCGCCTGCCCGATTTCGTCGCGCCGGCCGGGCCGTTCCGCACCGTGGTGCTGCCCGCCTATCACGGCGTGCGCACGCATCCGCATCTCACCCCGCTGCTGGCGCTGCTGCTGAAGAGCTTCGGCATTCCGGTGCTGATCCATGGCGTGCTCGAAGGTGGCGGCGGGACGGCGGCCGCTTACGTGCTGCGCGAGCTCGGCATCATGCCGAGCAGTACCGTAGCGCAGGTCAATGCGCACCTGCAGGAGGATGGGCTCGCCTTTGCGCCGGTGGCGCTGCTGAGCCCCGGCCTGGCCGCCCTGCTGGCCCTGCGCGCGCGACTCGGCATCGATGGCTGGGTGACGCGGCTGGCCGCGCTGGCCGACGTGCTGGGCGAGCGCTCGGTGCGGGTGACGCCGGTGCTCTTGGAGGCGGAAATTCCATCGACGCGCGCTGCGCTGGAAGCGCTGGGTGGACACGCGCTGCTGTTGCATGGCTGCGAGGGCGAAGCGTTCGCCGACCCGCTGCAGCGGCCGGACATGGTGCTGGTGCAGGACGGGCAGGGACAGCAGGTGTACGAGGCGCAATCGACCTCGTCGGTGCTGACGGGGCTGCCGGAAACGGACGCGCGGGCCACCGGCGCGTGGACGGATCAGGTCATGCACGACCACCTGTCGCTGCCGCTGCCGATCCGTAATCAGCTGGCCGTGTGTCTGTTTGCAGCAGGGTACGCCGAAGACCTCAACCAGGCGCGCGCGATCACCGCGATCAACGGCTTCGGCCGCATGACGGCGTAGGTTTCGGTGCATGACGAACGACCAGGCACCAAGATGGTGCGTGGCGCGCGACCGGGTTTCTGAACCGGAGATCTGAAACCCCGTAAAACTGGGCGCTCGCGCCGCGCTGGCACCATGGCACAGCGATTGCTAGGTGTTTCGGCAAGCAGACCGAATGCAACGGCGTATCTCGGTCATCACTTTTGGTCTTCCGTTTGGAGTGGTGATATGGATATGAGTACGCCCATGGGGCGCGGCCCCAAAATGAAACTGGTCATGGTCGGCAATGGCATGGCGGGGGTGCGCACCCTCGAGGAACTGCTGAAGCTGGCGCCCGACCTTTACGACATCACCGTGTTCGGCGGCGAGCCACATCCCAATTACAACCGCATCCTGCTGTCGCCGGTGCTCGCCGGCGAGCAGACGGTCGACGACATCGTGCTGAACCCGCTCGACTGGTATGCGGAGAATGGCATCACCCTGCACATGGGCAAGAAGGTGGTGAAGATCGACCGCGCGGCCCGCTACGTGGAAGCCGCAGACGGCACGCGCGCCGGCTACGATCGCCTGCTGCTTGCCACCGGTTCCGATCCCTTCATCCTGCCGGTGGCGGGTGCCGATCTGCCGGGGGTGATCAGCTTCCGTGACATCGCCGACGTCGACGCGATGATCCATGCGGCGAGCCGCTACCGGCACGCGGTCGTCATCGGCGGCGGTCTCCTGGGGCTGGAAGCGGCCAACGGCCTGATGAAGCGCGGCATGGACGTCAGCGTGGTGCACATCGGCCCGTGGCTGATGGAGCGTCAGCTCGACGAACCCGCCGCCCGCCTGCTGCAGCGGAGCCTGGAAGAGAAGGGCATGAAGTTCCTGCTGCAGAAGCAGACCGCCGAACTGGTGCAAGGCGACAGAGACCGGGTGGCGGCGATCAGGTTCAGCGATGGCGATTCCGCCCCCGCCGATCTGGTGGTGATGGCGGTCGGCATCCGGCCCAACACCACGCTTGCAGAATCGGCCGGCCTGCACTGCAACCGCGGCATCGTCGTCAACGACACGATGCAGACCTTCGATCCGCGCATCTACGCGATCGGAGAATGCGCCGCGCACCGCGGCATCGCCTACGGCCTGGTCGCACCGCTGTTCGAGCAGGCCAAGGTCGCCGCCAACCATCTGGCGCACCACGGCATCGGCCGCTACCAGGGCTCGGTCACGTCGACCAAGCTCAAGGTCACCGGCATCGATCTGTTCTCGGCTGGCGATTTCAACGGCGGCGAGGGCACCGAATCGATTCTGTACTCCGACCCCATCGGCGGCGTCTACAAGAAGCTCGTCATCAAGGACAACAAGCTGGTCGGCGGCGTGATGTATGGCGACACCGTCGACGGCGCCTGGTATTTCTCGCTGCTGCG
>JBLMYH010000295.1:0-4952 GCA_050258175.1 Hyphomicrobiaceae bacterium | reverse complement strand
ACATCCTGATGGGGCGCATCGAGGATCAGCGCCGTCAGCTCGATTACCGCAGCCGTTTCGATGCCCTGACCGGACTGCTCAACCGCCATGGGCTGCTGGCTGCTGCTGACAGCCTCTTCGACAAGGCAAATTCGGGCACTCCGGCAACCGTGCTGTTCGCCGATCTGAACCAGTTCAAGGCAGTCAACGACCGCTACGGCCATGGCGTAGGCGACCGCGTGCTGGCCGAGTTTGCGCAGATATTCAACGACTCCGCCGAAATGGGCGTGTGCGGGCGCTGGGGCGGCGACGAATTCGTCGCAATCCTGCCCGAGCGCGACGACGCCACTGTCCACCAGATTTTCCAGCGCATCGAGGCCCGGACCGAGGCCTGGAGCGCCAGCAACGGTCTGCCGATGGCGGTGAGTCTGGGCGTAAGCCATGCCCCGCGCGACGGCCACGACCTGATGACCCTGCTGTCGGTCGCAGACATCCATCTTTATCAAAGCAAGTCGCACCAGCCCGAAGCGAACGATGCGCTCCCTAGTTACAGGACCCTGATCAATGAACCCGAAGCTTCTTGAAATCCTCGTCTGCCCGGTTTGCAAGGGCCCGCTTGAGTGGAAGAAATCCGCGCACGAACTGGTGTGCCGCGCCTGCCGCCTGGCCTATCCGATCCGTGACGACATTCCGGTGATGCTGCCGGAAGAGGCGCGGCCGCTTGCGCCCGACGAAATCCACGGCAACTAGCGCTGACCCGGGTATGCATTTCCGCGTTGTCATTCCCGCGCGCTACGCGTCGAGCCGCCTGCCGGGCAAGCCGTTGGCCGACATCGGCGGCAAGCCGATGGTGCTGCGCGTGCTGGAACGTGCGCTCCTGGCGGGCGCCGAATCGGTGGTGGTCGCCACCGACGACGCGCGCGTGCAGCAGGCGGTCGAAGCCGCCGGCCATCAGGCTTTGATGACCTCGCCGGATCATCAGTCCGGCACCGAGCGCCTGGTCGAAGTCGCCGAAACCCTGGGCTGGCCGGACGATGCGCTGGTGGTGAACGTGCAGGGCGATGAACCGCTGATCGACCCGGCGCTGATCCGCGAAGCCGCGCGCCAGCTCGTTCTGCACGGTGATGCGGTGATGGCGACGCTGGCGCATCCGATCCACGACCACGCAGACTTCGTCAATCCCAACGTCGTCAAGGTCCTGTCCGACGAAGCGGGCTATGCGCTGTATTTCAGCCGCGCCCCGATCCCCTGGCCGCGTGATGCCTTCGCAGCGCAGCAGGCGATGCCGCACGAACTCGGCGCGCTACGCCACATCGGCCTGTATGCCTATCGCGCCGGGTTCCTGCGCACCTATGCCAGCCTCGCCAGCTCGCCGCTGGAACGCTACGAGATGCTCGAACAGCTCCGCGTACTGTGGCACGGCCACCGCATCAGCCTCGGCATCACGCCCACCGCGCCCGCACCGGGCGTCGACACGCCGGAAGACCTGGCGCGCGTGCGTAGCGTTTTCGAGGCAGCGTAGCCTGTAAAAAGCTGCATAGCAGCCGCTTGAATCCCCCAATAAAAATTTTTAAGTGTTGCTTGAACCGCGCTTGCCTTAGGCTAGCGCGGTTTGGCATATTCACATCAAAGGGAGACAAGCAATGCGTTTGATTCTGTTGGGTGGTCCGGGTGCGGGCAAGGGCACGCAAGCCAATTACATCAAGGAAAAATACGGCATCCCCCAGATCTCCACCGGCGACATGTTGCGTGCACAGATCAAGGCCGGCACCGAGCTTGGCATGAAGGCCAAGGCCATCATGGACGCGGGCGGCCTCGTCTCCGACGACATCATCATCGGCATGGTCAAGGCACGCCTGACCGAGCCCGACTGCAAGAACGGCTACCTGTTCGACGGCTTTCCGCGCACCATTCCGCAGGCCGAGGCGATGAAGGCTGCCGGCGTGCCGATCGACTACGTGGTCGAGATCGACGTCGCCGACGAGGAGATCGTCAAGCGCATGTCCGGCCGCCGCGTCCACGTGGCGTCGGGCCGCACTTACCACGTCGTGTTCAATCCGCCCAAGGTTGCTGGCAAGGACGACGTCACCGGGGAAGACCTGATCCAGCGCGACGACGACTCGGAGGAAACCGTGAAGAAGCGCCTCGACGTGTACCACGCGCAGACCGAACCGCTGGTCAAGTACTACGGTGACTGGGCTGCACGCGGCGAAGCCGGCGCGCCGAAGTACGTGAAGATTTCCGGCGTCGGCAAGGTCGAAGGCATCCGCGACGCGATCTTCGCCGCACTCGGCTAAGGCCGCGATGCCGCAGCAGATTCCCCCGCTGACTGACACCGAGCGCTGGATCGTCTCCAGCGCGGTGAAGGAACGCTACGGCCGCGAGGTCGAGATCCAGGACGTCGAAACCGAAATCCGTCTGCACATCGACGACCGCGAACTGACGCTGTGCCCGGGCTTCTACTGGAACGAGCACGGCTGCCACTTCGTGCTGTCGAAGACCGGCGATTCGCGCTACCGCAGCATGTTCTTCTATCGCATCCGCGACCGCTTCTCCACGGGCCGCGAGGAGTACGACGACATCGGCGATTGCGCGACCACCCTGCTGAAGATGCAGGCCGACGAGGAAGCCAGGCGCCTCGCCGAAGGCGAAGCGTCGGGCAACAGTTAGAACCAGCCCGCACCCTTTCGAGTGACGCCGTGCTGGCTTTTTGTTTCTGCACATAACCACCACAAATAACGAGGAGAAGCACCAACATGGCGAAAAAAATGAACGCCTTTTACGCACAGTCCGGCGGGGTGACTGCCGTCATCAACGCCTCGGCCTGCGGCGTGATCGAAACCGCGCGCAAGCACAAGGACAAGATCGGCAAGGTCTATGCGGGCCGCAACGGCATCATCGGCGCGCTGACAGAAGACCTGATCGACACCACCAAGGAAAGTGCCACCGCGATCGCCGCGCTGCGCAGCACGCCGTCGGGCGCCTTCGGCTCCTGCCGCTTCAAGCTGAAGTCGCTGGAAGCCAACAAGCGCGAATACGAGCGCCTGATCGAAGTGTTCAAGGCGCACAACATCGGCTACTTCTTCTACAACGGCGGCGGCGACTCGGCCGACACCTGCTTCAAGGTCAGCCAGTTGTCCGAGCAGATGGGCTATCCGATCCAGGCCATCCATGTGCCGAAGACGGTAGACAACGACCTGCCGATCACCGACTGTTGTCCCGGCTTTGGTTCGGTTGCCAAGTACATCGCGGTGTCCACGCTGGAAGCCAGCTATGACGTGCGCTCGATGGCCAAGACATCGACCAAGGTGTTCGTGCTCGAAGTCATGGGCCGCCACGCTGGCTGGATCGCCGCGGCCGGTGGCCTGGTCGAGGACCACGGCATCCCGGTGGTCATCCTGTTCCCCGAGATCGAGTTCGACCAGAAGAAATTCCTCGCCCGCGTCGACAAGCTGGTGAAGGAGCACGGCTACTGCACCGTGGTGGTGTCCGAGGGCTGCCACTATCCGGACGGCAAGTTCCTCGCCGAGCAGGGTACGCGCGATGCCTTCGGTCACGCCCAACTCGGCGGCGCCGCCCCGGTGGTCGCCAACATGATCAAGGACGCGCTCGGCCACAAGTTCCACTGGGCCGTTGCCGACTATCTGCAGCGTGCCGCGCGCCATATCGCCTCGAAAACGGATGTGAAGCAGGCCTACGAGCTCGGCAAGAAGGCCGTCGAACTCGCGGTCAAGGGCCACAACTCGGTGATGCCCACGGTCGACCGCATTTCGGATTCGCCCTACAAGTACAAGATCGGCATGGCGCCGCTGTCCAAGGTCGCCAACGTCGAGAAGTTCATGCCGCGCGACTTCATCACCAAGGACGGCTTCGGCATCACGCCCAAGTGCAAGCGCTACCTGACACCGCTGATTCAGGGCGAGGACTATCCGAAATACAAGGACGGTCTGCCGGTGTACGTGACGCTGAAAAACGTCGCGGTAGCGAAGAAGCTGCCGACATTCAAGCTCTGATAGGGACCAGGATTCAGGGGGTGCACGTTCCCTGTTCCGGTCCCCCAAGCCCCCAACAAATGACCCTTGACCGCGCCAAACAACTGCTGAAAGTTCAGGCCGATTTCGGCGGCTTCTACAACGGCAATTCGGCCAAGCTGATCTTGTCAGAAGTGCAGCGCGAGCACGGACAGGAGGCGGTCGACGAATGTATTCGGGAACTGCAACTCGACAGGATATTCGGGTTCGAGCCGGGTACGCGATTCGAGGGTGGCCTGGCAATGGGCAAGTAAGTCGACGGCAGCGGAAGCTGCCGTTTTTTCTTTGGCGCGTAGCAAGAACGATAAGGAGGCGTGATGGAGACGCAGTTGATATGGATATTGGCCAGTGCTGCCCTGGCCCTGGTGTACGGCGTGGTGTCGATCGGCTGGATTCTGAAGAAGCCCGCCGGCAATGCGCGCATGCAGGAAATCGCGCTGGCGGTGCAGCAGGGTGCGCAGGCCTACCTGACCCGCCAGTACACCACCATCGCCATGGTCGGCGCGGTGCTGTTCGTTGCGCTGTGGCTGGCGCTGGGCGCACACACCGCAATCGGCTTCCTGATCGGCGCGGTGCTGTCGGGGGCGGCGGGCTTCATCGGCATGAACGTCTCGGTGCGCGCCAACGTCCGCACCGCCGAAGCCGCCTCGCACGGCCTCAACGCCGCGCTCAACGTCGCGTTCAAGGGCGGCGCCATCACCGGCATGCTGGTGGTGGGGCTGGGCCTGCTGGGCGTGACCGGCTACTACGCCGTGCTGACCATGATGGGCGCGACCTCCGAAGGCGCGATCCACTCGCTGGTCGGCCTCGGCTTCGGCGGCTCGCTGATCTCCATCTTCGCGCGTCTCGGCGGCGGCATCTTCACCAAGGGCGCGGATGTCGGCGCCGACCTGGTGGGCAAGGTCGAAGCCGGCATCCCCGAGGACGATCCGCGCAACCCGG
>JBLMYH010000294.1:0-6140 GCA_050258175.1 Hyphomicrobiaceae bacterium | reverse complement strand
ACCAAGGACATGGCCGAGTTCCTGCTGCTCGGCAAGTATGTGGCCGACGGCGTCTACGCGACCGAACCTTTCATCCGATACAAGCAAGGCAAATGAGGCGCGCGGCTTGGGTCGCGTTGCTGGCGTGCGCGCTGTCCGCCACGGCGGCTGCCGAAAAGTTGACGCTGGAGGAGGCGCTGGCGAGCGCGGCGGCGCCCCATCCCGACCGGCGCATTGCGGAAAGCGACCTGGCGCTGGCGCGCGCCGACCGCCAGGAGGTGGAAAGCGCCCAGGATTTCAGTCTGTTTCTGGACGGAAGTCTGCGCACAGGGCGCCGACCGTCCGGCGACTGGAAGCCGGATAATGTCGGCCGTATCGTGGCGCGCAAGCCGCTGTACGATTTCGGTCGCAGCAGCCGGGCCATTGCGGCGGCGGATGAGGAGGTCGCGGCCCGGCAGGAGGCGCTCTACACCGTGGATAGCCTGCGCCGCCTGGACATCATGGCGCGCTACTTCGACGTGCTGATGGCCGACAGGCAGTACGCTGCCGACAACGAATTCATGGCGGTTGCCTATGTCGCGTGGGACAACGCGAAAGACCGCTTCAGAGTGGGCCAGATCAGCCAGCCGGATCTGCTGAAGCTGGAAACCGAATACCAGGATATCCGCGAGCGCCGCAACGCCAGCGAGCAGCGCATGCGCGGTACGCGACAGCGGCTTGCCCAGGCCATCTATCGTCCAGAGACGCTGCCCGAGGAACTGACCGAGCCTGAACTCCAGGGCAATTCCCGCCCGGTGCCGCAATACGAAACCCTGCTGCCCTGGGTCATGGCGAAGAACCCGCGCATTCTCGCCCTGCAGGCGCAGCTGGCGGCAGCCGACGCGCGTCTGGCGGCGATTCGCGCGGAGCGCAATCCGACCCTCGATGCCGAGATGATAGGCGGGGGCTATAGTCGGGAGTCGACCACGCGCGACGAAGCGAGCGCCGGACTGCTGTTCACCATCCCGCTTTATCAGGGGCGACGTGTGGATGCCCGGATTGCCCGCGAGCTGGCGCACAAGGAACGAACGTCCGCCGAACTGGAAAAACTCAAGTTCGACCTGTCCGATGTCCTGCTCGCGACACTGCAGGAAATCGAATGGCTGCGCGGCAGCAGCCGCGCGGCTGCGGACAAGCAGGTCGAATATCGTGACTGGGCGCTGGAACGTGCGCGCGCGGAGTACGAGCTCGAACTGAAGACCAATCTGGGCACCAGCCTGGCCGAAACCCAGGTGGCGCAAATACGCCGCAAACAGGTGGAATACCGGCTGGCGCTGGCGCTGGCGCGACTGCAGGCATTATCCGGCGGCAGCCTGCCGCCTGTTGAGGGAGCATGGCAATGAAGCAGCGCATGATGGCCATTGGCCTGGCCGGGTTGAGCCTGGCGGGTGCGAACCTGCTTTGGGCCGCAGACAAGGTCGAGCTCACGACGCGCGTATCCGGCGTGGTGGAGACGGTGCTGGTAAAACCCGGGCAGCGCGTGAGGAAGGGCGCCGTTCTGTTGCGTCTGGACAGGACTGTTTTGCAGGCACGGCTTGAAGAAGCCATGGCGGAGTATGCACGCGCGCAGGCCGATGAGGCGGACGCCAAACGCGAGCGGGGACGGGCTCAGGAACTATACGACCGCACAGTTTCTTCCACCAGCGAACTGGAAGCGGCTGAGCTGCGCTACGCACGCGCCCAAGCGGCGCTGTCTGCTGCCCGGGCGCGCCGCGTGATCGCGCAGAAGAACGTGGCAGATGCCGAACTCAAGGCGCCGTTCGACGGGATGGTGGAAGGCGTGCCGGGTGGGCCCGGCACCGTCGTGGTCGCGGATTGCCAACCGAAGCCGCTGATCGTCCTGTCCCGATGAGCGCTGGAGCGGCAATGCGCCGGGGTGCTGCAGCGGGCCGGCCGTTTCAGGCAGCCATGCGTTTGGCGACCTCCGCTTCCAGTTCCGCCGCCTGATGCGGCGAGGCCACCGCGGCGATCACCTTGTAGCACATCGGCAAGGCCGCGTTGAAACCTGCCAGGTCCTGCACCTCGCTCATCCTGCGGTAGGCCGGTGACTTGGTTCCCACCAGTCCGGCGAGGAATTCCAGCGCATAGCTGCGGGCGCGTTCCAGGTTGGTTCCCGCTTGCGCGGGGGCCGCGGCCGGACTGCAGGGAACAGCGACCGGGGCGGGCTGTGCGGAAGATGCCATATTGCGCAAGGTCTGGATGAACCCGCTTTGCAGCAAATCGTTCACCATCGATTCCAGTTCGGCGCAGTTCGGTAGCTTGCTGCGCAGTTCCTCGAAAGAAATGCCATTCCCCACGCTGAACAGGATCTGTCGTTGCCTGGGCCGCAATGTGTGGCCCAGGTTGAAGATTTCTTCCTGTCCCTTAACCGTGCGGGACAATTGCATTGTCATGTCCATGGTCGTCTCCGTTGTTGTGGTTGCAGGCAGTGAGCCTGTACCAAGCCACCTGCATACCCTGTGCCAGGATGGCATGACGTCCGGCGATCTTTGATTGACAATGGTTGCGGCGCAGCGGGCTGACGTGAGCCGGGCATGGCGGTGGCAGGAATATGTCGACCGCGTGACGCCTGGTTGAGATTTCGTCAGAGGTTGGGGGTTACGACTTGCCTTGGGCGGGTCAGTTGTGGCGGTTGCGGCCAATCACAAGCAAACTGCGCTGCCGGCGTGCTTCAACCAGGATTCTTGGCCGGCGTCCAGCGCAATGAGGGGAGGGGATGAGAGCCCCGTCCCAACAGCCATGAACGGCAGAGGAATATCAAAGCGCCAGTCTCGGGCAGGGGCGGTCAGCCTGGACGTTTTCAACTGCGCGAGTCGGGATCGGCGCGATTGTCAGCCGACTGGGCGCGGGGCGTGTAATCCCAATTGCGCTTCCATGCGTTGACGACGAGGCTGGGATATTCGGGCTGGCCCAGGCTGCCGTTGTAACGACCTAGCGCACGGAATAAATCGCCATGTTCCATGTCGATGTAATAACGCAGAATCACGGCACCGTACCGCAGATTGGTGCGAAGTTGGAACAGGTCCTGGTCTGGGCTGCCGATGGTCTTGATCCAGAACGGCATCACCTGCGTGTAGCCGCGAGCGCCGACCGGGGACACGGCGTATTTGCGGAAACCGCTCTCGACCTGGATCAGCCCCAGCAGCAGCTGTGGGTCGATCCCCGCCCGTGAAGCTTCCCAGTGCAGCGTGGTCAGGAATTCGAGGCGTTCGGCTTCGTCCGGAATGCGCTTTGCCAGCCGGCGCGACATCTCCTGCAGCCAGGCTGCGCCGTCGGCCGGATTACGGAACGCCGTACGGGTCACTGCAGTGTCTGCCAGAGAACGCTGCAGCGAGGCACGCACATTGGCCGCCAGTGCCTCTTCGCGTTGCCCTCCCGCATGCGCGGGCTGGGCAAACAGCAAGAAGGCGGAGATCAGCAGGCCGATGCGCATCCTTTTGTTCATGTCAGCTTTCCATTAATCCCGTCAAAAAGTCCTTTGCCTCGGCGAGCGCGACGTTTTGCGGCTCGCCATTCTGGCCCGGCGCGGCGCGGCGCGGCTGGTATTCGATCACGCCGTCCTTCAGGCCGCGTTCTCCCACCGTGATGCGGTGCGGAATGCCGATCAGTTCGGCATCCGCAAACATCACGCCGGGGCGCTCGTCGCGGTCGTCGAGCAGGACGTCGACGCCGGCGGCCGTCAAGTCAGCATACAGTGCATCCGCGGCAGTCTTGACGATCTCGCTCTTGCCGTAGCCGATGGCCACAATCACCAGCAGGAACGGTGCCATCGTGGCCGGCCAGATGATGCCGCGGTCGTCGTGGCTCTGCTCGATCGCCGAGGCCACGATGCGCGACACGCCGATGCCGTAGCAGCCCATCTCCATAACCTGCGCCTTGCCTGCCTCGTCAAGATAGGTCGCGTTCATCGACTGCGAGTACTTGCTGCCGAGCTGGAACACGTGGCCAACCTCGATGCCTCGGCACAGCTGAAGCGTGCCCTTGCCATCCGGGCTCGGGTCGCCGGGCGTCACATTCCTTATATCGGCCACAACCTCCGGTTCCTGCAGGTCGCGTCCGAAATTGACCCCTGCGAGGTGGAATTTTGGCTTGTTGGCGCCGCACACGAAGTCGCTCATCGTGGCGACAGTGCGGTCGGCGATGAGCCTGATCTTGCTGCGATCAATCCCGACAGGCCCCAGGAATCCGGGCGGGCAATCGAAGGCGGCGCGAATCTCGGCTTCGTTCGCCAGCCGGAAATCGGCCATGCCGTCGATCTTGCCGAGCTTGACCTCGTTCAGCATGTGGTCGCCGCGCAGCAGCAGGGCGGTCATCTGCCCGCCAGCCATGACCGCGACGAGCTTCACCGTGCGCTCCAGGGAAATGTCCAGCAGGCTGGCGACGTCCTCGCAGCTGGTCTGCTTCGGTGTGTCCACCTCGCGCAGCGTTTCCTGCGGCGCGGCACGCGGCGCGGCGGGGGCGAGCGCTTCGGCCAGTTCGACGTTGGCGGCGTAGTCGGAATCCGGGCAATAGGCGATCAGGTCCTCGCCGGAATCGGCCAGCACGTGGAATTCGTGCGAGGCGGAGCCGCCGATGGCGCCGGTGTCGGCAGCCACCGCGCGGAAGGTCAGCCCGAGCCGGGAGAAGGCGCGGGTGTAGGCGTCGTACATGGTCTGGTAGGTGGCGACCAGACTGTCGCGGCTGGCGTGGAAGGAATACGCGTCCTTCATCAGGAATTCGCGGGCGCGCATGACACCGAAGCGCGGACGGATCTCGTCGCGGAATTTCATCTGGATCTGGTAGAAGTTCAGCGGCAGTTGGCGGTAGCTCTTGATTTCGCGGCGCGCGATGTCGGTGATGACTTCCTCGTGGGTGGGGCCGAAGCAGAAGTCGCGCTGGTGGCGATCCTTGATTTTCAGCATCTGCGGGCCGAACACGGCCCAGCGCCCCGTTTCCTCCCACAGTTCGGCGGGCTGCACAGCCGGCATCAACAGCTCGATCGCGCCGGCGCGGTTCATCTCCTCGCGTACCACCGCCTCGACCCGGCGCAATACGCGCAGACCCATCGGCATCCACGTGTAGAGCCCCGACCCCAGGCGCTTGATCAGGCCGGCGCGCAGCATGAGCTTGTGGCTGACGAGTTCGGCTTCGGAGGGGGCTTCCTTGGTGGTGGAAATGAAGAACCGGGTGGCGCGCATGGTGGGACAATCAGGACGAAAACGCGCATTTTAGCGTGCGGGCGAGTAATCTTTCGCCCTTGATTTTTGGGACGAGATGGCAATGCGCTTGAAGTTTGGGAAACGCCGGGCAGCGGACGACGGCGTAGAGGTGACCGAGGAACGCGGGATGCGCGTGCTGCACTTGGGCAGCCAGGCGATCCAGAGCGCGATGCGGGTGAGCCGGCCGTGGGACCTGGAACTCGCCTACACGCGGGCGATGATGGGCTTCCTGATGTTCAAGCCGGCGCCGGCGGAGGTGCTGATGATCGGCTTGGGTGGCGGTTCGCTCGCCAAGTTCATCCGCAAGCAACGGCCGCAGACGCGCATCACGGCGGTGGAAATCGATCCGCGGGTGATCGCCATTGCACGCACCCATTTCGAACTGCCGCCCAACGATGCCACGCTCGACGTGATCGAGGGCGACGGCGCGCTCTACGTGCGCCAGCATCCGGCCAGCGCCGACGTCATCCTGCTGGACGGCTTCGACGCTGGCAACCAGGTCGAGGCGCTGGCGACGCAGACGTTCTATGCGGCCTGCCGCCGCGTCCTCAAGCCGAGCGGGGTGCTGGTGGTCAATCTGTGGGGACGCGACCGCGATTTCCCCGAATATCTGGCGCGTCTGTCGCGCGCGTTCGACGGCGAGATCGGCTGGATTTCGGTACAGAACAAGACCAACGTCATTGTCTTCGCATTTGCCGAAGCGGGCGCGCCGGGGCGCCTTGAGGAGGCGCAGCCGCGTCTGGCGGCTCTGTCGAAGCGCTGGGGCGGCCTGGATCTGCGCGGCTTCGCCCGCGATTTCCAGTGGGCGGAGGGGATTGCACCGTTGCTGGAATAGCAGGGCATGACCCGGGGATCGCCGCCCCGTTCACCTGTTTCAGTACCAGCTGAAAATATTAATTAAAACAATGATTAACAGCGGGCTTT
>JBLMYH010000293.1:0-3019 GCA_050258175.1 Hyphomicrobiaceae bacterium | reverse complement strand
GTCGCTGCGCTCGTCCGGCTGCCGCGAGGGACGTAATCCTCGGGTAAGGCAAGCGTTTGTGATCGAGCAGGGTTTTTTTTGGAGCCACCCTGGCGTAGGCGCTCGGCGACGAGAAAGCCATAGGCAGCGATACACAAAGTGGCATGGTGATGGAAACCCCGCCAGCCCCGGCCCTCGTAGTGGGCGAGGCCGAACTCCTGCTTGAGTCCCTGGTAGTCGCGTTCGATCCGCCAGCGCATCTTGGCGACGAAGACCAATTGTTCCAGGGTCGCATCGGCCGGCGCGGTGGAAAGGAAGTATTTCGTTGGCTCAGCTTCGCCCTCGGGCCATTCGATCAGTAGCCACTCCTCGGGGCGCATCGCGGTACCCAGGTAATCTCGGTGAGCAGGACGAACGCGCATAGCGGCGAAACGGGAGAAAAGCGCCGTGTTGGTGCCTTCCCGCCAAGTGACCGGGCAGTAGGCTTGCCGCGGCAATTGCATGGCCAGGCTCTTCGCTGCAACCGGTTCGTGACCGGACTCCCGGCGCAGCCGGGTCGGTCGGATGCCGCGACCGCACCAGGGCTTGGGCGCCAGCGGCGAGATCCCCGGTGCCCATACCGTTGTCGCCGGCCGGATACCGACCACGTAGAGCATGCCCAGCTCCGTAATGCCGTCTCGAAAGGCGGTTTCGTCACCATAAGCGGCGTCCGCCAGCACGACCCCCAGGGGCACCCCACAGGCCACGGCCTGACGCATCTGCGCCAAGGCGATCTGTGGCTTGGTCGCAAAGGTGATGTTATCCGGCACCCCGGCCTTGTGCCGGCGGATGGGATCATCCGCCCAATCCTTGGGCAAATAGAGCTGGTAGGCGATAGGAAGGCTGCCTTGAACGCTTGCCAGGGACAAGCTGACCGCCACCTGGCAGTTGTCCTGCTTGCCCAGCTGACCACAGTACTGCCGTGCCACACCGACCGAATGCTTGCCCTTCTTTGGAAAGCCCGTGTCATCGATGATCCAGTAGCCGCCTGCCTCCAGACCCAGCTGAGGCAACACCCAGTCGCGGATACGCGCCATCACGGCAGCGTCCGACCACTCGGACTGGGCCACGAAGTGGTGCAGCGACTGGTGCTTGGCCGATACGTGCAGTGGATCGGCATGCGCCGCCAGCGGCTCCACGCTCTTGCGCTGGATCGGCAACATCAGTCCTCGACAATAGTCCTTCAGCCCGACGTTGCGGTCCATGTGCCCCAGTCCCGCCGCCAAGTGCTCCATGTACTCCTCAAATCGCCGGCTCGCACTCATCACCCCTCCGAAACAGGACGAAGAAGTGCTGACAATACATTGTTTTTAATGACACAGTAAGACTAGCAGCCTGTCGGACTTGACCCGGTCCGCAGGTGTGTCAGTTGGCGTGATTCCGGGATTCGGAACGGGTCGCGGCATTTCACGCTGAAATCGGGTCGTTTCGGCATTTAGGCGTAATGCTCCTGTCCTGTTTTGCTACTGCGCACGCAATACGGCCATGCGCTTCAGATTCCACGCGAGGCAGACCAGCGTCCATTCGTGACGGACATTGTCCAGCCCGCGCAGCAGAAACTGGCGGAAGCCCATCACCGACTTGATGATGCCGAACACCGGTTCCACCGTCTGCTTCCTCAGCGCGTAGGCCGCACGGCCTGCTTTGGTCTTGAGCGCGTGCTTCATCTGTTGGACGTGGCTTGGCTCGCCGGATAGCGACGCGGGCTCCTCGAAGCGGCTGCGCCACGCCGCATGGTGGCCGTCACGACCCACGGCGATCAGCGGCTCGATCTTCGCCGCCCGGCAGGTGTCGACATTCTTCTCGCTGTAGAAGCCGTTGTCGGCCAGCAACCGCTCGGGCTGGTTGAGCCCCACAGGCAGCGCCTGGATCTGGCCGAGCATCGGTTCGACCTGCTCCTTGTCGTTGCCCGCTTGGGTCACCGCCGGGACGATCACCAGCAGGGATTCGGTATCGACTGCGGCTTGCGCGTTGTAGCACTGCTCGAAGCCGCCGCCTGCCACCTTCATGATCCGGGAGTCTTCGTCGGTCAGATTCACCTGGTCATCCGGCCGCGGTCCCGCCGAGGGCGGGGCCGGGGGCTTGCCGCCCGGGCGTTTGCCGCTCTTGGCTTGATGTGCCTGGCGCTTCGCGAGCTTGGCCTGATACTCGGCTTGCTCCCGTGCATGGCGCTCGACCGCCCGCGCTTCAATCTTGGCCTTCGCCGCCGCGATGGCCGCCAGGCGATCCTCCCGCCGTTTGATCTCCTCGGGCAGGCTCACGCCATCCGGCACCGTACTGCGGTCGGCGGCTTCGGCCAGCCTGAGCATTTCCTGCACCTCGGCCTTGAGTTTGGCTTCGATCTTCTCGGCGTGCCCGTGCGAGAGCGCGCTGTGTCGGCTCGCATTGGCGTGAATCTTGGTGCCGTCCAGGCTCACGGTGCCAAAGCGCGAGAGTTGGTTCTCCCGCGCCACTTCCAACACTTGGACGAAGATCGCGGCGAACTCCTTGCCGAAGCGGCGTCGGAAGTTCGCCAGCGTGTCGTGGTCTGGATGCTGGTCGCAGGCAATGAAGCGAAAGGCCAGCGAGTCGTAGGTGGCTCGCTCGATCTTGCGGCTCGAATGCGTGCCCGTGGCGTAGCCATAAATCAGCAGCGACAGCAGCAGTGCCGGGTGGTAAGCGTCGCTGCCTCGACCCGCATAGGCTCGCTCCAGTTCCGACAGGTCCAGCCCTTCCACGACATCCACCACGTAGCGCGCCAGGTGCGCTTCCGGTAACCAGTCTTGCACCGAGGGCGGCAGCAGATAGTCGCTCGCGCGCTCTATCGGGCGGAAACGGCTCATGCGCTCAGGCTCCAGGGACGATGCCGAATTCTACCGGGGGGATAGTCCGACAGGCTGCTAGGCGTTCCAATTCGAGTTGCTCATGTCGAAGGCATCCCGATGATCTATGAAAACCCTTGCAACGGTAACCGCGACTTCGTACGGACCGTTGGGCGCCCCCCGTAGTGGGCGGCGGTAGC
>JBLMYH010000292.1:0-8559 GCA_050258175.1 Hyphomicrobiaceae bacterium | reverse complement strand
ATGCACGAGGACGAGCGCGCGCTCGGCGTGCTGCCGCCCGACCACGAACCGCGCGCCACCGAATACGTGGCACAGATGCTGACGCTGATCGGGCAACTGGTTGACAATGGCCTGGCCTACCCGGCACCCAACGGCGACGTGTATTACAGCGTGCGTGCCTTTCCTGCATACGGCCGTTTGTCCGGGAAAAGCCTGGACGAGCTGCGTGCCGGCGAGCGCGTGGACGTCGACCCCAACAAGCGCGACCCCATGGATTTCGTGCTGTGGAAAGCCGCGAAACCGGGCGAGCCGGCGTGGGAGTCCCCCTGGGGCGCGGGTCGTCCCGGCTGGCACATCGAATGCTCCGCGATGAGCGCGGAGTTGCTTGGCAAGCATTTCGACATCCATGGCGGCGGGCAGGACCTGCAGTTTCCCCACCACGAGAACGAGATCGCCCAATCCGAGGGCGCGCACGGCTGTACTTTCGTCAACTACTGGTTGCACAACGGCTTCGTGCGGGTGGACAACGAGAAGATGTCGAAGTCGCTGGGCAACTTCTTCACCATCCGCGAGGTGCTGGCGAAATACGATGCCGAGGTGGTGCGCTTCTTCATCCTGCGCGCGCACTACCGTAGCCCGCTGAATTATTCCGATGCGCATCTCGACGACGCCAAGGGCGCCCTGACGCGGCTGTATACCGCGTTGAAAAACACGCCGCTGACGACGGCCGTCGAGCCCGACTGGAGCCAGCCTTCCGCGCAGCGCTTCCGCGCGGCGATGGACGACGACTTCAATACCCCGGAAGCGCTCGCGGTGCTGTTCGAGCTGGCGGGCGAGGCCAATCGGGGTGATGCCGCTGCTGCCCGGACCCTGCGCAGCCTGGGGGCGGTGCTGGGCCTGCTGCAGCGGGACGCCGCGGATTTCCTGCATGCAGGGAGCGCCGCCGGGGGCTTGTCGGAAGCCGAGATCGAGGCCTTGATTGCCGCGCGCCAGGCGGCGCGCCAGGCGAAGGATTTTGCCGAGTCCGACCGCCTTCGCGACACGCTGGCGGCGGCCGGTGTCGTGCTGGAAGACGGGGCGGGCGGGACCACTTGGCGCCGCGCCTGAACGTGGCCTCGGTGGCTGCGTCCGCAAAGGGCAGGGCAGCGTGCCGCGCCGCCACAGCGGGATAATGGCGGCATGACATCCGGCACCCTCGTATTGGTGGGGGCAATGAATTGGGAGCGCCCCGATTGGCGCGGCAGCTTCTATCCGGAAGATCTGCCGGAGGACTGGCTGTTGTCTTATTACAACACCCAATTCCAGGCGGTCTATCTGCCGGCGTTCATCTGGCAGGCCGCGTCACAGGCGACCTGGGCGCAATGGCTGGACGAGACCCTGGACGGGTTTTGTTTCGTGCTGGAGCCCGGTGATGCGGCGGTTGTCCCGCCGGTGTCGCCCCGTGTCTTGCTGGCGACGCCGGGGTGGGTGGCTGCGCATGTCTGGTGGCTGGACGCGGCGCCCGATATGCGGGCGCTAGCCCAGCGCATCCTGCAGCAGGCGACCACCGGCGAGCCGCTGTTCGTGTTCAGCCTGAGGGGCGATCTTGAGCAGTTGCAGCGGGTGAACGACCTGAAGCTGGTCATCGGCTACTGAATTTCGGCAGGGAATATCCATGCACCACGGCTCGCGAATCTTGCGTGCGCCATGCTGGACGAATAGACTACTCGGTCTACCAGCGTAGGCTGGCTGGCGGGCGTGCTTCGGCAGCGTGCTGCCCTCAACAATAAAAGGCCCGATTCCTTGCAAAACGACAATTTGGTCGAAATCGAAGATGCTGTGTTTGGCTACGGCGCCCGGCCGGTCCTGAAGGGCATCAACCTGACCGCCAGGCGCGGGCAGGTCGTGGCCATCATGGGCAGCAGCGGCTGCGGCAAGACCACCCTCCTGCGGCTGATCGGCGGGCAGATCAGGGCCGGCCAGGGCACGGTGCGCGTGGCAGGCGAGTCGCTGGGCGAACTCGACCAGGCCGGCCTCTACCGGCTCCGTCGCAAGATGGGCATGCTGTTCCAGTTTGGCGCGCTGTTCACCGACATGTCGGTGTTCGACAATGTGGCCTTCCAGTTGCGCGAGCACACCGACCTGCCGGAAGACGTCATCCGCGACCTGGTGCTGATGAAGCTGCATGCGGTGGGCCTGCGTGGCGCCGCGCGCATGATGCCGGCCGAACTCTCCGGCGGGATGGCGCGGCGCGTGGCGCTGGCCCGTGCGATTGCGCTGGAACCCATGCTGGTGATGTATGACGAGCCGTTTGCCGGCCTCGACCCCATCTCGCTGGGCGTGACGGGCAACCTGATCCGGCGCCTGACCGACACGCTGGGGCTGACCTCGCTGGTGGTCACGCACGATGTGCAGGAATCGCTGAAAATTGTCGACTATGTCTATTTCGTCTCCGAAGGCGTGATCGTCGCCGAGGGTACGGCTGCCGAAATACGCGCGTCGGAGCTGCCCTATGTGCACCAGTTCGTGCACGGCGAGTCCGATGGGCCGGTGCCGTTCCACTACCCGGCACCGCCTTACGTCGATGATCTTAAGCTGGGAGGGCCAGGTGCTTAAGCAAGCGATCCAAAATCTGGGAAGCCGCACGATCGAGGCAGTCTGGCGGATGGGCTTTGCAGCGCGCTTCTTCGTGGCGATCCTGCTGCATTCGGGCACTGCGTTCAGGCGTTTCGGCCTCACCATCCGGGAGATGTACTTCACCGGGGTACTCTCGCTCGTCATCATTCTCGTGTCCGGCCTGTTCGTCGGCATGGTGCTGGGTTTGCAGGGGTACGAAACGCTGCAACGCTATGGTTCCGAATCGGCGTTGGGCACGCTGGTGGCGCTGTCTCTGGTGCGTGAACTGGGGCCGGTTTTGGCCGGACTGCTGTTCGCCAGTCGCGCCGGATCGGCGATCACGGCGGAAATCGGCCTGATGAAGGCGACTGAGCAGCTGTCGGCGATGGAGATGATGGCCGTCGACCCCGTCGCACGCGTGGTGGCGCCGCGCTTCTGGGCCGGTGTGATCTCGATGCCGCTACTGGCGGCACTGTTCTCGGCATTGGGGATTTTCGGCGGCTACCTGGTCGGCGTGCAACTGATCGGGGTGGATGAAGGCTCGTTCTGGTCGCAGATGCAGGGCGCCGTCGATTTCGAGCAGGACATCATGAACGGCGTGATCAAGAGCGTGGTGTTCGGCATTGCCATCACTGCCATTGCCTTGTTCGAGGGCTATGATGCGCCGCCCACCGCCGAAGGGGTGTCAGGTGCCACGACGCGCACCGTGGTGACGTCCAGCCTGGTCGTGCTCGCGCTGGATTTTGTGTTGACCGCATTCATGTTCCGGGGACTTAGCTAAATGAACAGAACCGTACTCGATCTCTGGGTAGGATTATTCGTCGTCGCAGGCATCGTTGCGCTGCTGTTCCTGGCGCTCAAGGTTGGCAGCATGAGCACGGTGGATGCAGCGGACAGCTACGAGGTCGTCGCCCGCTTTGACAACATCGGGGGACTCAAAGTCCGTGCGCCGGTCAAAAGCGCCGGGGTGGTGGTGGGAAGGGTGGCGGACATCCAGTTTGACAACAAAAAATATGAAGCTGCGGTCACGCTTCGTTTGGACAAGCGCTATTCTTTCCCTAAGGACACTTCTGCTTCCATCATGACCTCGGGCCTGCTGGGCGAACAATACATCGGCCTGGAAGCAGGCGGCGACAGCCAGATGTTGAAGGACCATGACAGGATCATGATCACCCAGGATGCAGTGGTGCTGGAAAATCTGATCGGCCAGTTCTTGTACGGCAAGGCTCAGGAAGGCAAAGCTCAAGAAGGAGCAGCAAAATGACACTTACCACACTGACTCGTACCCTCCTTGCGGCAGGGTTGCTGTTGAGCGCGCTTCCCGGGCGTGCGGATACCGTCAACCTGCAGCAGGCTGTGGAAATGAGCCTGGCGGCTGATCCTCGCATCAAGGAGCACGAACAGGTGGTCGAGGCCGCGCGTGCGATGCTGCGGGAAGTGCAGGGCAATGCCGGTTGGCGGATCAGCGCCAATGCCTTCATCGGGCTGGCGCCGCAAGTCGATGGCGGGTTCTACGAGGGCGGTGCCCAATCGTGTACCGCCTTTCCGTGCACGCCGCGCTCCGACGGTAACCGGATCAATGGCATTTCCGACTGGACTCACCTGGATATCGCGCTGATCAAGCCGCTCTATACCTTCGGAAAAATCGAAGAGTATGGCAAGGCTGCGGAGGGCAACATCGACCTCAAGCAGGGCGAACTCAAGCAGACACGCGCCGATACGGTCTATGACACCAAGCGTGCTTACTACGGCTACCTGACTGCGCGCGATACACGTGCTTTCCTGGAGGACATGCAGAATCGGCTGGATCAGGCCATCGACTCGACGGAGCGCAAACTCAAGAATGAAACCGGCGAGGCCAAGCAGTCCGACCTCTATGCCCTGCAAACCGCGAAGGGCCTGCTAGGCAAGTACGTGAGCCAAGCGCGGGCCGTCGAGAAAATCAGCCTGGATGGACTGAAAGTCCTGACCGGAGCCGGATTGAAATCCGATCTGCAGGTGGCCGACGACCGCATCCAGCCGGTGCCCTTGCCGACGGCCGGCCTGGCGGAACTGCAATCACGCGCGCTGCAGGATCGTCCCGAAATGCAGGAGCTCGAGGCGGGATTGCGCGCTCGCCGTGCCCTGGTGGCGGCCAAGAAAGCCGATCGCATGCCCGACGTATACGCAGGCGTGATCGGGCAGGCCAACTATGCCTCGCAGCGCGACCGGCTGGACAACCCTTTCGTTTATGACCCGTTCAACAACGGGGGGCTGACACCCGTGGTCGGGGTGAAATGGGACACGGCATTCGGCGTGGCGAGTGCCCGCGTCGACCAGGCGCAGGCGGAACTGGAAGCGCTCAACCACAAGAAGGCCTTCGCGGTTGCGGGCATTCCGTTTGAAGTGGGCGAGGCCTATGCCAACGCCCAGGCCAACTACAATGCGCAGCGCGATCTGGCAGATGGGGCGGCCGCGGCGCGGCGCTGGATGGTGGCGTCGCTGGCCGACTTGTCGGCCGGGCTGACAAGCGCGGATAAGGTGGCCGACGCGATCAAGAGCTACGTTCTGGTGCAGACCGAATATCTGCGCACGGTGAACGACTACAACATGAATGTGGCGCAGTTGGCGCGCATGACGGGTGAACTGAAGTAAGGCGCCGGCGTCTACCCTGATACTTCTCGCATATACGTTTTCGAATAGGACACAAGTTTATGTTGCGCACTTTTTTACTGTTTCTGGCGTTGCTGTCGGGGTTTAGCACCTGCCCGGAGCTAGCCGCAGATACGCCGCCCGACGTGCTGGCGCGCAGCACCACGCAGGAAGTTCTCGCCATCCTCAAGCAGGACAAGGACCTCCGCAGCGGCGACATGACCAAGGTGTATCAGCTGGTCGAAGCCAAAATCCTGCCCAATTTCGACTTCAATCGCATGACGCAGCTGGCCGTAGGCAAGCATTGGCCGCGTGCGACCGCCAAGCAGAAACAGGCGTTGGTGACCGAGTTTCGCAACCTGCTGGTGCGGACCTATTCCACCTCGCTTACGGCGTTCACCAACCAGACCGTCGAATTCAAGCCGCTGGTGATGAGGCCGGACGACACCGATGTGACGGTGCACTCCGAAATCAACCAGCCCGGCGGACAACCCATTCCCATCGACTACGCCATGTACAAAACCAGTTTCGGCTGGAAGGTTTACGACGTGACGATCGATGGCGTGAGCCTGGTCACCAACTACCGCGCATCCTTTGCCAGCACGATCCGCCGGGAGGGCATTGACGGACTGATCAAGACGCTGGCCGACCAGTCTGCACGTGGCGGCGCCCAGCCCGTCCCGCCGCGTTCCGGCTCGTGATCGCATGCGATGAAACAGGCTGTCGCATCGCCGGTGCGGTGACCGTCGACAGCGTCGGGGGCCTGCTGCGCGAATTGCAGCCCGAGCTTGGGAAGGGAGTTGAAACCCTGGATTTCAGCGGGGTCGAGACCGCCGATTCGGCAGCGCTTGCGCTTATTTTCAGCGCCATGCGGCAGGCCCGCGAGGCGGGCCGTACGCTGACCTGCACCGGCCTGCCACCCAGTTTCACCACGCTGGCCGAGCTCTACGGCGTGTCCGACCTGCTGCCGGCATGAACCAGGCGACGTCCGCCATCCGCGTCAGCGACCTGCGCAAGCGCTTCCGTACCACCCAGGCGCTCGACGGCGTCTCGCTCGAGATCCAGCCAGGCGAGTTTTTCGGCCTGTTGGGGCCCAACGGCGCCGGCAAGACCACGCTCATTTCGATCCTGGCCGGGCTCACGCGGGCCGACTCCGGGCAGGCCGCCATCATGGGCCACGACGTCGTACGCGACTATCGTCAGTCGCGCCGCGCGCTCGGCGTGGTGCCGCAGGAACTGGTCTACGACCCGTTCTTCAATGTGCGTGAAACCCTGCGCATCCAGTCCGGCTATTTCGGCTTGCAGCAAAACGATGACTGGATCGACGAGATCATGCATCACCTTGATCTCACCCCGCACGCCGACAAGAACACGCAGAGTCTGTCGGGCGGCATGAAGCGCCGGCTGCTGGTGGCGCAGGCGCTGGTGCACAAGCCCCCGGTCATCGTGCTCGACGAGCCAACCGCCGGGGTGGACGTCGATCTGCGCCGCTCGCTTTGGGAATTCGTCAGCCGCCTCAACCGCGAGGGGCACACTATCCTGCTGACCACGCATTACCTGGAAGAAGCCGAGGCGCTGTGCGGCCGCATTGCCATGCTGAAAAGCGGGCGCGTCGTGGCGCTGGATGCCACGCGCAATCTTTTGCAGCTGACCAACGAGCATTGCGCGCAACTGCGTCTGAGTACGGAAACCATACCGGCCGCCTGGCAGGCTCGCCTGTTGCATGACGCTGGCGGCAACTGGCGTATGAATTTCAGCGACTACCATGAGTTGGAAACCCTGCTGGCCGACCTGCGTGGCGTGGGAACCCACGTGCTCGAAATGCATCTGCAGGAACCCGACCTGGAAGATGTCTTCACCGACATCATGAAACGCACATGAGCGGCCTCTCGGCACTGTTCTACAAGGAACTGCTGCGCTTCTGGAAAGTGGTGGTGCAGACCGTGGTCGCTCCGGTGGTGACGGCGCTGCTGTATCTGCTGATTTTCTCGCACGTGCTGGAGGATCACGTCCAGGTCTATCCCGGCGTCTCGTACACCAGCTTTCTGGTGCCGGGGCTGGTGATGATGAGCATGCTGCAGAACGCGTTCTCCAACAGTTCGTCCAGCCTCATCCAGTCGAAAATGCAGGGCAACATCGTGTTCGTGCTGCTGCCGCCGCTGTCGTATCTGGAGTTCTTCCTCGCCTACCTCGGCGCGGCGGTGATCCGCGGGCTGATCGTCGGGCTCGGCGTGTGGGCGGTGACGCTGTGGTACGCGCCGTTTCAACTGCCGCACCCGTTGTGGATGCTGGCGTATGCGCTGCTGGCCTGCGCCATCCTCGGCGCGGTCGGCATCGTGGCCGGAATCTGGGCGGAGAAGTACGACCAGCTGGCGGCGTTCCAGAATTTCCTGATCCTGCCGCTCACCTTCCTCTCCGGCGTGTTCTACTCGATCCATTCGCTGCCGCCGTTCTGGCAGGCCGTGTCGCGCTTCAACCCGGTCTTCTACCTGATCGACGGCTTCCGTTACGCTTTCCTCGGCCGGTCCGACACCGATCCGTGGCTCGGTCTGCTGGTCGCCGGTGCCTGCTTTGTGGCAATATCCGCGCTCACCCTTGTGCTGCTGAAGAGCGGTTACAAACTCAGACACTGAAGAGGCAAGACGAGCATGGTTACCCCCGACGACATCAAAGGCTGGATCACCGAAAAGCTTCCGTGTGACCACATCGAACTGGATGGCGACGGCCAGCATTTCCAGGCGGTGATCGTCAGTCCGGCCTTCACCGGCAAGAACATGATCCAGCAGCACCGGCTGGTCTACGATGCGCTGGGCACCCGCATGCATGCGCAGATCCATGCGCTGTCGATGAAGACCTACACCCCCGAAGACTGGGCCGCGCGCTGAATGGATGCATTGCTGATCCACGGCGGCAATCCGCTTGCCGGCGAGGTGCGCATTTCCGGCGCCAAGAACGCGGCGCTGCCGATCCTGACCGCCAGCTTGCTCACCGCTGAACCCCTGCGGCTCGGCAACGTCCCGCATCTCAAGGACATCAGCACCATGCTGGCCCTGCTCGGCCACATGGGCGTGCGCGTCACCTTGGACGACAAGAACCACGTCACGCTCTCCGGCGACTCCATCCCGCACAAGGAAGCGCCTTATGAAATGGTGAAAACCATGCGCGCCGCCATCCTGGTGCTGGGACCGACGCTGGCGCGCTTCGGCGAGGCGCGGGTGTCGCTGCCCGGAGGCTGCGCCATCGGCTCGCGCCCGGTGGATCTGCATATCAAGGGGCTGCAGGCGATGGGCGCCGACATCAGCATCGAGCACGGCTACATTCATGCCCGCTGCAAGCGCCTCACGGGCGCGCGCA
>JBLMYH010000291.1:0-6768 GCA_050258175.1 Hyphomicrobiaceae bacterium | reverse complement strand
CGACAGCACCACCTTCTCCAGGTCGGCGCCCTTGTTGATGAGGTCGTCGAGGCTGTCGCGGTGCGAGATGCGCGCGACGTCCTGCTCGATGATGGGACCGTCGTCGAGGGTCTCGGTGACGTAGTGCGCGGTGGCGCCGATCAGCTTGACGCCGCGCTCGAACGCCCGGTGGTAGGGCTTGGCGCCGTGGAACGCCGGCAGGAAGGAGTGGTGGATGTTGATGATGCGGTTGGGGAAGTGGCGGATGAAGTCCGCCGACAGCACCTGCATGTAGCGCGCCAGCACGATGAAGTCGACCTTCTGGTCGCGCAGGATCGCCAGCTGCACCTGTTCGGCCTCGTGCTTGGCATCCTTCTGCACCGCCAGGTGCTGGTAGGGCACCCGGTAGGCCTCGCCCAGCCAGCGCGTATCCTCGTGGTTGGACAGGATGATCGGCAGCTCGCAGTGCAGCTCGCCGCTCTGATAGCGGTAGAGCAGGTCGGCCAGGCAATGGTCGAACTTCGAGACGAACACCGCCATGCGCGGCTTGCGGCTTGATTCGGCGAGCCGCCAGGTCATCCCGAAGCGTGCGGCGATGGGGCCGAAGGCGGCCGCGAAGTCGTCCAGGTCGAGGTTGAAGTCCGCCAGATCCCATTCCACCCGCATCAAGAACAGCTTCAGCTCGGCGTCCTGGTGCTGGTCGGCATGCAGGATGTTGGCATTGTGCGCCAGCAGGAAATCGGCAATGGCGGCGACCAGGCCCCTCTGGTCGGGGCAGGAAATCAGCAGGACGGCGGTATGACGCATGGCGGCTCCCGGCGGGCGGGCAGTGTGGTTCTTTGCCGTCATCATAACCAATTTCCGTGGCTCATCGCGCAGCGTGCCGCCACGCGCCAGGCGGGCAAAGGGGCGTGCTCGGCTCAGGCCATGGTCGCCAGCGTCTTGCGGAAGCGTGCCAGGGAGAGGGCGAACAGGGTGATGCCGATCGCGGCCAGGCTGAGGAGATTGGGCCAGACGTCGGCGAACCCGGCACCCCGGAACAGGATCGCCTGGGAGAATTCGACGAAATGCGTGGTCGGGGCGGCCTGCATGACGATGTCGATGATGCTGGACATGCCTTCGTGGTGCTTTAGTCCCCCGGAGGAGATCGCCTGGGCGCGGATAATGCCGCCCGCGCCCGACAGGATCTGCATCGGCAGCAGGGCCATGAACAGCAGCAGGCCGAATTGCGGCATGGAGCGGGCGACGGTTCCGAGGAAGATGCCCAGGGCCGTGGCCGCAAACAGGTGCAGCGCAGCGCCGGCAAAAAACAGGGCGAGCGAGCCGTGGAGCGGAACCGCAAGCACGCCGCGGACGAGGAGGTTCAGCGACAGGGCCGAGGCGAGAAGCACGACCAGCGCCATGGCCCAGACCTTGCTGGCCATGATTTCGAAAGGCGTAACCGGCATCACCAGCAGATGCTCCACCGTCCCGTGCTCGCGTTCGCGTATCAATGCGGCGCCGGTGAGCACGACGGCCAGCATGGTGATGGCGCTGACGATCTCCATGACGGAGCCGAACCAGATCTTGTTCAGCTGCGGGTTGAATGCAGCCCTCACCACAAGGTCCACTTTCGGCACGGCGTTGGCGCGGTGGTGCTGCACGAAGTCGTTCACCTCCCCCAGAACGATCGCCTGGATGTAGCCGCTGCCGGTGAATGCCTGGCTCATCCGCGTTGCATCCACGTTGAGCTGCACTTCAGGGTCGCGCCCGGCGAGTACGTCGCGCTCGAAGTCGGGGGGAATCAGCAGCGCGAAGGTATCGATCCCGGCATCCATGCGTGCATCCATTTCGGCCGGCGTGATCAGCACCGGCCGCAGGAAGTAGGGCGGGTAGAAGGCGTCCCGGATGCGCGCGGAGAGCGCGGACTGGTCCTCGTCGACGATGGCGATCGGTGCCTTGTTCAGCGTTTCGGGCGTCGCGGTCGCCGCGGAATAGATGTTGATCGTCAGGGCGAACGCGATCAGCAGCAGCAGGATGGGGTCGCGCGCGAGACTGCGCAGCTCCTTGACGCCCAGATAGAGGATGTTGCGCGCCGCCCGCATGGTCAGCGCTCCTGCTTTCTGAGAAGCAGCGTGCCGATGCCGATGAGGACCGGGACCGAAATCGCCAGCGCCAGGAAGGCCCCCTCGAGGTCGGTGAAGCCCAGTCCCTTGGAAAAGGTGCCGCGTGCGATGGTGAGGAAATGGCTGGTCGGGAAGATGCTGCCGATGAACCGGGCCGGGCCGGCCAGGGAGCTGACCGGTTCGATCAGTCCCGAGAACTGGACCGCCGGCGGCATGCTCAGCACGAGGGTGCCGAACAAGGCCGCGACCTGGCTGCGCACGAGGGCGGAGACCAGGAGGCCGAAGGCGGTGGTCGCCGTCACGTAGAGCAAGGCGGCGCCAGCCAGTGCGGGAAAGCTGCCCTTCAGCGGCACGCCGAACAGGGAGACCGCCAGCCCGGTCAGCAGCAGGAAGTTCAACATGCCGAGCCCGATATAGGGAATCTGCTTGCCGAGCAGGAATTCCAGGCGGCTGACGGGCGTGACATAGAGATTGACGATCGAGCCGAGCTCCTTTTCCCGCACCACCGACAAGGCGCTCAGTGCCGCCGGGATCATGAACAGCAGCAGCGGGATCACCGCCGGCACCATGGCCGGCAGGCTCGCCACGTCCGGGTTGTAGCGAAAGCGCGTCTGAATGGTGGCAAGCCCTGCGGCCGTCGCGATGCCGGCGTCCTCGCGCGCCCGGGTGGCGAGCCAGTGCTGATGCATGCCCTGCACGTAGCCGCGTATCGTTTCCGCGCGCGCCGGCATCGAGCCGTCGATCCAGACGCCGATCTGCACGGGGGTGCCGCGCGCGACGTCGCGCGCGAAATTGTGCGGGATCTCGAGCGCCACATCGATCTCGCCGGCGCGCATGCGTCGGTTCATCGCTGCGTCGTCTTGAATCGGCGGCTGCTCGATGAAGTAGCGCGAGCCGGCGAGATTGAGCGCGTAGTCGTGGCTTGACGTCGTCTGATCGCGGTCAAGCACCGCAAATTTCACATCCTCGACGTCCATGTTGATGCCGTAGCCCAGCACCAGCATGAGCAGGATGCTGCCCAGCACGGCCAGCGCGAGCCGGATCGGGTCACGGCTCAGTTCCAGCAGCTCGCGCCGGGTGTAGCTGAACAGGCGGCGCGGGCTCAGCCAGGCGGGGGCGCCGGGACTGGCAGCGGTGGATCCGGTTGCGTGGGCCGCGGCAAAGGGCGGATCGTCCGCGGGCGGGTCCGCGTTTTCCGGGTCGTCTGCGCGGATCGCCTCCTGCAGATGGCTGATGAACGCGGCCTCGAGATTCGGCGCGCCCCGCGCGGCCACGATGGCGGCCGGCGCGTCGCTGACCAGCACCCGCCCCGCATGCATCAGCGAAATCCGGTCGCAGCGCTCGGCCTCGTTCATGAAGTGGGTCGAGATGAAGATCGTGACGTTGTCGCGGCGTGCCAGCTCGATCAGGACGCGCCAGAAGCCGTCGCGCGCGACCGGGTCTACGCCGGAGGTCGGCTCGTCCAGGATCAGCATCTCCGGCTGGTGGATCAGGGCGACCGCAAGTGACAGGCGCTGACGCCCGCCGAGCGGAAGCTCATGGGGCAGCGCATCCAGGGCGTCGGCGAGATCGAGCCGCGCCGCGAGCGCCTGCACCCGCGTCTCGATCTTGTCGTCGGCGATGCCGAACAGCCGTGCGTGGATGACCAGGTTCTGCCGCACCGTCAACTCGCCGTAGAGCGAGAAGGACTGCGTCATGTAGCCGACCCGGCGGCGAGTGGCGAGGTCGTGCGGGTCCACCGGCCGGCCGAACAGCCACGCCTGCCCCTCGCTTGCCGGCAACAGGCCCGTGAGCATTTTCATCGTGGTCGTCTTGCCGCAGCCGTTGGAGCCGAGGAAGCCGAATATCTCGCCGCGCCGGATACGGAAGCCGACGTGGTCGACCGCCGTGAAGCGGCCGAAACGCATGGTGAGATCGCGCGCCTCGATCGCGGTTTCCTCGTCCGTTCCCGCCGCGCGGGGGCGGATTTCCACCGGCTCGTAACCGGCCCGCTGCTCGCTCGGCAGCAGCCTGATGAAGGCCTCTTCCAGCGTGCGGCTGCCGCTGTGCGCCAGCAGTTGCTGCGGCGAGCCGGTGGCGAGCACCTTGCCCCCGTTCATGGCGACCAGCCAATCGAAGCGCGCGGCTTCCTCCATGTAGGCGGTGGCGATCAGCACGCTCATCCCGGGCTGGCGGGCACGGATCCGCTCGATCAGCTGCCAGAACTGGCGCCGCGACAGCGGATCGACGCCGGTGGTCGGCTCGTCGAGGATCAGCAGGTCGGGGTCGTGGATCAGCGCGCAGCACAGGCCGAGCTTCTGCTTCATGCCGCCCGACAGCTTGCCGGCGGGGCGGTCGGCGAATCCGGCGAGCCCGGTGGCCTCGAGCAGGCTGGCGATCCGCTGCCGGCGCTCGGCGCGCGGGTGGCCGAACAGCCCCCCGAAAAAGTCGACGTTCTCGAATACGGAAAGCGTCGCGTAAAGGTTCCTGCCCAGCCCCTGCGGCATGTAGGCGATGCGCGGCTGGATCGCATTGCGGTGCGCCGCTTCGGCGATGTCGCCCCCCAGTACCTCGAGCCGGCCCGACTGCAGCTTGCGGGCGCCGGCAACGAGGGAGAACAGGCTCGACTTGCCGACGCCGTCCGGCCCGATCACTCCCACCATGCAGCCTGCCGGCAGATTCAGGCTGATGCCGTCCAGCGCCAGCGTGTCGCGGTAGCGCAGGCTGACATCCCGCAGTCGGGCGACCGGTGGCGTGGCGGCGGACCCGGGTTCGCTCATCGCGGCAGCTTCACCTCCAGCCGCGGCGGCCACGGGCTCGCAGGATCGAGCCGCAGGTAGGCCATGCCGGGCAGGCCGGTCTTCACCTGCAGGATGTATTTCCTCAGGAGTTCAGGCGGGATCTGGGCACGCACGCGGAACATGAGTTTTTCCCGCTCGGCGGCCGTTTCCACCGCCTTGGGCGTGAACTGCGCGACGTCGGAGACGAAGGAAACGCGTGCCGGGATCACATAGTGGGGCGCCGCGTCCAGCACCAGGCGTACCTCGCTGCCCAGCGCGACGCGTCCTGCATCCACCGTGGGCAGGAAGAAGGTCATGTACACGTCGGAGAGGTCCACCAGGTTCAGCACGCGCCCGCCCGCGGGGACCACCTCGCCGGGCCGGGCGACGATGAACTGCACCCGGCCGTCCCGCGGCGACTTCAGCACGGTGTCGTCGATGTCCGCCTGGATGCGCTCGATATTGGCCTGCGCCGCCGTTGCCGACGATAGTGCGCCGCTCACCTGGGAGCGCGCGCTGGTGATCGCCGACGCTGCCGCGGCGACTTGCGCGCGCGCGGCGCGCACGGACGCCTCGGCGCTGTCGACGCGCGCTTGCGCATCGTCGACCGCCTCGGGCGAGATGAAGCCCTTGTCGGCGAGGGCAACGGAACGCGCCAGATGCGATCTGGCGGTTTTGAGTTCCACCTCGGCCTTGGCCACCGCGGCCTGCGCCGCCGCCTTGTCGCTCTCGCGCTGGGCCAGCTGGCTCTGCGCGGTCGCGACCGAACTGCGGGCCTGCTGCAGTTGCGCTTCAGCCTGGCGGCGCTGGGCTTCGAGCACGTCGGTATCCATGCGGGCGAGGACCTGGCCGGCTTTGACGAACTCGCCTTCGCCCACCAGGATTTCCTTCACCCGGCCAGCGCTCCGGCTGGCGACGTCTATGTCGACTGCCTCGATGCGGCCGTTGCCGCTGACGATCCCGGCTTCCTTGTCGCGGGTTCCATAGCGCTGCCAGGCGAGCAGGACGACGACGCCAAGGACCAACACCCCTGCGGCCCGGATCAACCGTTTCTTCTGTCGTTCGGTCATGTTTCCCTTTCGATGCATTCAGAGGTGTTGCGCCATTGTCAATTCTGGACCACTTTCCACGGAAAGCCTGAGTGACCGCCGGGGCACTGCGCAAACTTTCAGCAGCCTTTGCGCATCGCCAACCCATATGAATTCATGCTTATAAACGAATGTACTACGCGGGGACCGGCCGCAACGGCCGTTTCTCGCCGCAAGCCCGCATCCAGGCGGGCCCCTGTTCAATTTGTGGGCATCCCTCCCGGCGACGACCTTGATTTGCCGCGGGATTCATTTTCCTGCAACAAAATCTTTTGAACAGTTTGCGGTTTCGGGTTGACATGCCCGGCAGGGCACCTAGAATTTGTATCCAGCCTCCGCCAACACCACAATATGTTGTGAATAAACCTGTTGGCGAGGGTCGGGCAAGCTGTGCATAAGTGTGGATAACTGCCCCACGCTTCAGCCCGGATTTTCGTTACACCCACCACCAAGGAGCCCCCATCGATGCTGAACGTCGCCACCGAATCCGCCGCATCTGCGCCCATTCCCCCCGTTGAACCGGTCGACACGGCCGTGATCGACACGCGCTACGCCGACTACAAGATCATCCGCCGCAACGGTGCGGTGGTCGGCTTTGCGCCGAACAAGATCGCGATCGTCGTGACCAAGGCGTTCATCGCAGTGCAGGGCGGGCAGGCCGCGGCGTCGGCGCGCATCCGCGAGCTGGTCGAGTCGATCACCAGCCAGGTCACCTCGGCCCTGATGCGGCGCAACCCCAACGGCGGCACCTTCCATATCGAGGACATCCAGGACCAGGTCGAACTCGCGCTGATGCGCTCGGGCGAACACGAAGTCGCGCGCGCCTACGTGCTGTAC
>JBLMYH010000290.1:0-3856 GCA_050258175.1 Hyphomicrobiaceae bacterium | reverse complement strand
GGAAAATCCCCTTCCACGCAAGCTAGGGGCCTGGGTATTTGTTACCAAGCCCCGCGGGACAGCGTCATTCGCGCTCGACCAGTTCACGGTAGGCATGCCAGCTGGCGTGTCCCAGCCACGGAAAGACCAGCGCCATGGCGATGAAGTCGGTCGCCATGCCGACCGCGATCAGGCCAGCAATGATGACGCCCCACAGCAGCATCACCGGAAAATTGAGACGGGTCGTGATGAAGCTGGTGACCAGCGCGGTGGCGAAATCGACCTTGCGATGCAGCAGCATCGGCAGCGACACCACCGAAAGGCTGAACATCATCAGTGCCAGCACGCCGCCGAACGCCAGATAGGCAAGGAAGAAATCGCCGTGTTGGCGGACCGCACTCAGGCTGAGCAGGTCGGACAGACCGCCGATGCCCGCGACGCCGATGCCTGTGCCGTTGAAGAACAGGCTGACCAGAATCGCCGAAATACGCTCCCATGAGATCAGCACGAACACCAGCATCACGGTGAACAGCCCCAGCGACCCGGGGTTCGAGCGCCACGACAGCAGGGGAACGAACAGATGGGGCAGCTTGTGGTGGTGCTCCAGGCGGTGGCTGAGAAAATAGAACACGGTGGCCAGCACCGGCGCGATGAACAGGAAACCCGAGGCCAGCGCCATCGCCAGATGCGGCTTGCTTGCCGCGGCATGCACCAGGCCATAGCCCAGCAGCGCGAACACGACCCCGTAAAACAGGCTCAAGGGCCAGGCATTGATCAGGTCGCTTGCGCCGTCGCGTAGCCAGTGGAAAGGCCGTCCGAGCGTTACGCTGCGGATCCCCGGCAGGTTCATGCTGGCGGCATGCGGGTGAAAGACGGCAGGTCCAGTGTGTGTGCTCATGATCGCTCCTGAATACAGACTGACTGTGTATTTGATAGCAGGCACCGCCATGCGTTCCTAATAGCAAATACTGATAGAGACCCTCATGGCGCGACGGCGGCGAGATCCGCCACCGGGGGCTGGCAGGCGGTGCCGCTGCATATCCAGGCGGCAGGCTGGTCCGATTCGGGCTTCGCCAGCGCAGCCGGCAGGCTCAGGCCATTCGGCAAAGCCAGCAGCAGGTCGCGCATGCCGAGCCTGGGCGTCAGGGCGGTCGTCCACGCGCCCAGCGCATCGGCCGGGCCACGCAACAGGATCACGCGCGGCGGCACCAGCGCCTCGTCCAGCACGGCCAGCAGGGTCGGATAGGCGATCGGCTGCTGGCTCAGGTGCGCATGGAAGAGCCCCAGGCAGCGCGCGCTGGATTCCAGATAACGCGACTCGCCGAGCAGATGGCCGAGCCGCTGCAGTGCGAACGCGGCGACGCCGTTGCCCGACGGTGTCGCGTTGTCGTAGCCCGGCTTGGGACGGCTGAGGAGCGCTTCGTGGTCATGGCTGGTGAAGAAGAAGCCACCCGCCTCGGCATCCTCGAAATGCGCCAGCAGGGCATCGGCGAGTTCGCACGCCCACGCCATGTCCGGCTCGCGGTAGCCGGCCTGCATGGCTTCCAGCAGCGCGTCGAGCAGGAAGGCGTAATCGTCGAGATAGGCATTGAGGCGCGCTTCCCCGTGCTTGAAGCTGGCGCAGAGGCGCCCGTCGCGCCACAGGCGGGCGCGCAGGAAATCGATCGCGGCGTGGGCTACAGCGACCCAGTCGGGACGCGCCATCACGCGCCCGGCATGGGCCAGGCCGGCGATCGTCAGCGCGTTCCAGCTGGTGAGCTGCTTGTCGTCGCGCCCGGGGTGCACGCGCGTTTCGCGCGCGGCAAACAGCTTGGCGCGCGCACTCGCCAGCCGTGCCGCGGCCGCCGCCTCGGCCAGACCCAGTTCAGCCGCGACTTCCGCCAATGGGCGCGCCAGGATGGGGTTCCAGTGCGCATTCTCGAAGTTCGGCGGCAGGTCAAAGCCGAATACCGGGGCAGCCACCGCATGCTCCTCGGCCGAGAGCAGTGCGCGCACCTCGTCGGGCGTCCACACGTAGAACCTGCCCTCGTGACCTTCGCTGTCGGCATCGAGCGCGGAATAGAAGCCACCCTCGGGTGCCCGCATCTCGCGCAACAGCCAGCCGACGATGCCCTCGGCCGTGTCCTTGAACAGGGCCTCGCCGCTCAGCGCCCAGGCATCGGCATACAGATGCAGCAGCGGGCCGTTGTCGTAGAGCATTTTCTCGAAGTGAGGGATCGCCCATTGCGCGTCGACCGAGTAACGGCAGAAGCCGCCGCCGAGCTGGTCGACCACGCCGCCCGACGCCATCTTGCGCAGGGAGAACAGCGCCATGTCGCGCGCCTGCGCATTGCCGCCTTGCGCCTGGCGCAGCAGAAGGAACAGTTCGCCCGGGCGCGGGAACTTGGGGGCGCGCGAGAACCCCCCCCACACTGGATCAAAGGCTTGCGCCAGGTCGCGCACGGCTTCGGCGATCGGCGCATCGGTCAGCGCCGGCTGCATGCCTGCCGCCGGCTGCTGCTGCGCGAGCGCGGCGCGCACGGCCTCGTTCTGCGCCAGCACTTCGCCGCGTCGCTCGTGCCAGACGCGGGCAACGTTTTCGATCAGGTCGACGAAACCGGGCAACTGGTAGCGCGGCGTCTTGGGGAAATAGGTGCCGGCAAAGAACGGCGTCTGGTCCGGCGTCAGAAACACGGTCAGCGGCCAGCCGCCGCCGCGCTGCGCCAGTAGCTGGTGCGCGGCCTGATAGATCTGGTCGAGGTCGGGCCGCTCCTCGCGGTCGACCTTGATGTTGACGAACAGCCGATTCATCACCGCCGCCACCTCGGCATCCTCGAAGCAGTCGTGCGCCATCACGTGGCACCAGTGGCAGGCCGAATAGCCGATCGACAGCAGGATGGGCTTGTCCTCGCGGCGCGCCTTCTCCAGGGCTTCTGCGCCCCAGGGATACCAGTCGACCGGATTGTCGGCGTGCTGCTGCAGGTAGGGGCTGGGTTCGGAAGCGAGGCGATTGGGCATGATGGCTTAAGCCCTGCGGGCCAATAGTTGATTAAATCAGTCAACAATTGTACGCTTACTGCCAATCGCAAAAAACGCAGGAGTGCCCCCATGTCGCAAGAATTGTTTACCGCCGCTCAGTCGGGCGATGCAGCCCGGATCAAGACCCTGCTGGAGGGCGGTGCCGACCATGCCGCTGCCGACGAAGCCGGCGAAACTGCCCTGATGCACGCCGCCCACGGTGGCCATGTCGCCGCGGTGCGGGTGCTGATTGCTGCCGGCGCCGACGTCAACGCCAAGTCGCCGCAAGGCTGGACCGCGCTCGCCAAGGCCGCCTACAACGGCGAAACGGAACGTGGCTATGTCGAGGTCATCGAGGTGCTGCATGAAGCCGGCGCCTCGCTCGACGAACGCATCTTCTTCGGCATCACCCCGCTGATGCTGTCGGCCGGCGGCGGCGACGCCTCGGTGGTGGAATGGCTGATCAATGCCGGGGCCGACGTGCTCGCCACCAACGAAGGCGGCCGCACCGCGCGCATGATGGCGGACGACAAGTTCTACGTGGATGTGATCAACCTGCTGCACGAAGCCGAGCAACAACTGGGCGTATCGGTAGACGGCTCGTGCTCGTCAACCCGGGGCGTGGCCAAGCCTCAGGTCGTCAACCTGATGAAGCCGACCACGCACTAAGTTTGCAGGCGGCCCACCCGGGCGGGTGGCTGGCGCGATCAGCGATCGAGCCAGCCGATCAGGTCCCGCCATTGCTCGACATCGCGCTCCGCGATGTGGTGCGGCAGGTCGAACAGGCTCTTGCCCTCGAACGCAGCGTTGACGTAATGCTGGGTGTTGCGCAGTTGTGCCAGCACCGGTAGGTCCTGCTGCGCCATGAACTGCTCCAGCG